>NZ_DKIK01000136.1:6831-14507 GCF_002454215.1 Acinetobacter sp. UBA6720 | reverse complement strand
TAAACTTACCGTTGAAGATGCAACTGCGCTGTGGCATAAGCGCAGAAACAGTCGCGTGTTTATGAGTAAAAGTGTTCGTGAAATCACTGAAACTCTGTTTAGCGAATGGCAAAGTCACAGTACATTATTTGCAGCCAGCTTAAGCCTAAACTTAGACGGGTTAAGTCGTGATTATGATGTACGCCCCTTTGTTATGCAGTCCAATGAAACCGATGCTGAGTTTCTTACACGCTTATGGCGGAGTGAAGGGATGAACTGGTTGATCGATGAACAAGCCCCGATGGTGCTCAGTTCGTCCGAACCGATTCAGGCACAGCAACTTCGTTTGATTGATGATAATCAATCTTTTACAGCGCTGGGCCGCAGAAAGATTCGTTTCCACCGCAGCCATGCCACCGAGCCTTTTGATAGCATCACCAGTTTTATTGCTGAACGTCACTTACAGTCCACCACGGTACAGACGCAGCGTTGGCAAGCACAACATTTAGCACAAGATCAGAGTCAGGCTGTATTGAGTGTGCATCAGCACAGTGATCAACAAGACAATGAAAGCTTGGGCCTGGAACAAGTCTGGTGTGTCAGTCCAGCATGGACGGCTGATCTACAGGGTGAAGATCAGGTCACGCTTGCCAATAGCAGTCAACTAGATCGTCTCAACCAACAACTGAACCAATATCACGAGCTTCAGGCCAAATATTTCACAGCAAAAAGTAGCGTTCGCGATGCGCAAGTGGGCTATTGGTTTGAAATGATTGATCATCCTGAAATAGACCAGCATGTGTCCGTAGAGCGTGAATTTCTCATTTTAGGCAAAGTCTTTTATAACCAAAATAATTTACCCAAAGAGTTGCTACAGCAAATCAATCTGTTACTAAAAGGGAGTCGCTGGCAGGGTTTGAGTGAGGAACGACAAGCCAATGAACTCTTTGTCGTACGCCGTGAGGTCAAAATTGTTCCTGAATATCAAGCGTGGATACACCGTCCAGCAGCCTATCCTTTACGAGCCAAAGTCGTCGGGCCTGAAGGGGAAGAAATTTATGTGGATGCATGGGGGCGGATTAAAGTTCGCTTCATGTTTACCCGTAGTGATGACCATACCCATGATGGTGGTGCGGGGGCAAATGACAATGACACAGATTCGGCTTGGGTCGATGTATTGACCCCATGGGCGGGTGAGGGATATGGCGCACGTTTTCATCCGCGTGTCGGAGAAATTGTGGTTATTGACTTCTTTGAGGGGGATGTTGATCGACCCTTTGTCGTAGGGCGGATTCATGAAGCGGAGCGTCACCAAACCATGTTTGATGTAAAGGGAACATTGCCTGCAACGAAGAAGCTCAGTGGTATTCGTTCACAAGAGGTTGCAGGGCAAGGTTTTAACCAACTGCGTTTTGATGATACGACAGGGCAAATTAGTGTGCAGTTACACAGTAGTCATGGAGCGAGTCAGCTCAACCTTGGTAACCTGAGTCATCCAAAAAAAACTGAAAACAGTGATGGGCGTGGTGAGGGGTTTGAGCTAAGAACGGATCAATGGGGAGCCATGCGTGCAGGTAAGGGTCTCTTGATTAGTACCTATGCTCAGGATCAAGCGGTCGCAGATCATTTGGCTGCATCAGAAGCTCAGTCCATCTTGCAACAAGGTCATGACAGTATGCACATGCTGAGTACTTTGGCTGTTAAACAACAGACTGATGCACTGAATGTCGTCAATCGTCTGCCTAAGTTGATTCAATCTTTAGAGTTAAAAGGAGCCAATCAAGCACTCCAAGCAACTGTTGGTTTATTTAAAACGGCAGTTAGTCAAGATCCGATTTCGGCACTAAAAAGCTGTGGTGGCTTCATTGAGGATATTCAAAAAATTGGTCAAGACACAGACAATTTGATCAATGAATTTAAAGACTTCTTTCAAGACGCGAATAACTCAATTGAAAACTTAAAAGCCTTTATTGATAATCTCGAAGAACACGGCTCAGATGCTTTGAAAAGTCAGTTGCAAAGTGTCAAAGAAAAATTGAATGCGGATCCCTTCTCCGCTTTAAAAGATATCGGCAAAGTGATTGCTAATGTCGAGATGAATGACTTTGACCTGACCAGTGTCTGTGGAACCTTCAATAAAGGCAGTAAATTGGATGTTAATCCCATGCAGGCATTGGGTTCAATGCAAGGTTTTATGGAAGGTTATACCCAAGGACTAGAGAACGCTCAGGATGACCAGCAACAAGCTCAAGCGAAGATCTTTCGTCAGGCTTTAATGCTGTTGGCTTCCCCCAATGGTATCGCCTTAACGACGCCTGAAGATATTGTTTTACAGGCTTCTCAAGACATCGCTGAAAGCGCACAGGGCTCCATTAACTTAAGTGCTCAGAAGAATATTATTGCGCATGCACAGGATAAAGTGAGCTTATTTGCTGCGCAAAAAGGGCTAAAGGCATTTGCTGCAAAAGGAAAAGTTGAATTACAGGCGCAAGATGATGCGATAGAGGCGATTGCGCGTAAGGTGATTAAGCTAATTTCAACTGAAGATAAAATAGAAATAACCAGTCCGAAAGAAATTGTGCTCACTGCTGGTGGTTCGCAGCTCAAAATCAACGGCGATGGGATTTTTACAACAACAGGTGGAAAGTTTGAAAGTAAGGCGGGGCAGCATAGTTTTGTGGGTGGGGCCACAGTAAATGCTGAATTACCTAAAATGCCTGAGAGTGGAATGTATAGTATGAGATTTGATCTGAGCCAAATTTTTGATCCGAATATATTGAAAAATATGAAATATAAATTAATAAATCATTCTAAAAAAATTGAAGCTGAATATGAGTTTGAGCAGCAAAGCAGTGCACGTATTTATAGTGATGCTGTTGATAATGTAGAGCTTACATTAGTGCCAGGTGCATATTTGACAGAAATTAAAGACTCAATTCTTGAACAAGAGACAGAGTCTTTGGATGAAGATGAAGTTGCAGGATGCTGTTGTGGAGAGGAGCATGAGCATGATTGAAATTTTGAATAAAAAGAGAGTAGAACTTCTGGGATTTTATATTAAAAAGTTAATCATTTTTACACTTATATTTAGTGGCGGTATTGCTGGTTCAAATATCTATGCAAAAGATTTATTGAGTGTTGAATTGAAATGTAAAGGTCATGATCAAGAGTATTGTGATATTGTGAAAAATTATAATAATAAGACCACTTTTATCTTAAGAAATATGAGGTACCCTCAGGTTGATAAAGTAAATGAAAGTATTTTTCATGCATATGGTAGTTGTGGTTCACCATGTCAATATCACTTTTTTATAAGTAAAATTAATGAAGATCAAACTAAAGAGTTTATTGCTTTAGATAAAAAAAATAACTGTTTAATAGAAAGTGATTCTAAGCAGAAAGTTATCTATGCTAGAAAATTGTTCAGTAAAAATAAAAAAATAATAGCTGATTTAAAAAATAAAGAATTCGATAACGTTCCAATAGATATTGCTATATATAACTCTTTTCAGGAAAAAACATATTTTGATAATAAAGGTAAATTATATTTGGTAGCAATGTTGGCAGATATAGATAAAGACGGGAATACTTTATACTTTAATAAAATAATTAAGAAAACTTGTGAGTAATAAAATGAATTATAGTGAGGATTTTAAAATATTTGTTGCAACTATTAATGGTGAAGCTGAAAATTGTTGTGAAACTTCATGGAAAGCTATTGCACATACAATAAGAAATAGAATTGGTTTTGCCAATTGGAAGTCATGGAGTAATATCTTACAAATCGTTACGAGAACAGGGTATGATGCTTATACTCAAAAAAATTCGCCATATAGAAGGGCTAAAAAAGCTTTAGATTCTGGTGATATTTCACCCAGATTAATGAGCTTGATTAGAGCTGTAGAGCCAATATTTAATGGTACTGAGCCTGATTTTACAGGTGGGGTTGTATATTATTATAGTCCTAAGGCACAGGCAGAACTGCATAAATCTGATCCATCTAATTATCCTTCTTTAATTCCTGATTTTGTAGTGAGCAAATCAAATCCAACTCATCAAGTTAAAATATTAGGGACGGAAAAAGATGATATGCGTTGGTATAAGATCATAACCTCAGTATTTGATATATCATTTGTAGATAACTCTGGAAATCCATTAGTTGGTGCAATGGTTGATGTAATCTATAAAGATAAAGAGCCAGTACCTTTATTTAAAGATTTAATTGTAGATAAAAAAGGGAAGATAAAAAAACTTAAAGTTTGTAACTATATGGGGGCTAGATTTAAGGTCAATGGTATTTTAGTAAAAGATAAAAATAATAAAGAAATATCCTTGTTGGGAGATGGTAAAAATTATGCTTCAGTTATTGTAATAAACAATGGAAAAGGAGGAATTGAGTCGCAAACAGATGTGCATAATCAAGCACCACCTCCAATAGAAAAAAACAACCAAGTATGCAAAATAAAGAAAAAAAAGCAGATCAAGAGAAAATAGATAGTGATATATCAGATGTTAATTTTGATATTAAAATAGTAGATAGTGAAAATAAAGGAATACCTAATTTTTCATATTTTCTAAAATATAACGGAAATGATAAAAAGCATTTGGTTGGAACAGATGGGATTGAAAAAAATATAGTTGCTACATCAGGAAAAAAAATTTCTGTTGAAATAAGTGGGAAGGACTCTCGTCAAGTTCTTGAATATTTCACCGTTTCACATGGAGTGAAAGAGCAAGTAGTAAAGATAGATTTACATTCATTTGATATTATCTTTTATCATGATGATAGCTCAAAGAGGCCTATAAGCCATTTAAATTTGATACAAAATTATAGAGGACAAACTAAGGCTAAAGTTACTAATGGTAATGGTAAAATTACTGTCAAGGCGATGCCTGGATTTCAGTTAAATTATAAATTAAGAGATGGCACTAATATTGGTACTATAAAAGTAGATAAGAATAAAAAACAAAGAGAAATTTATATTGAAAAGGGTGCTATTGAATCGGCATCTAAAAAGTTAACAACAGATAGCCCTGAAAATACTTTACAAAAAAGTAGTACAGCTCAAGCCATACCAGCCCCTAAAAAGAAGTCGAATACAGATCACACACCTAAAAGAGATCAAAAAAATTCGACTAGTGGGGATGGTCATCCAAAAACTGTAGTTAATGATAACGGGGAAGCTGAATTTACAGTCTATACATATGATAAAAAAAATAATCAATTATTTAGTGGTGGTAATTATTCAATTGAATATAAAGGTAAGAAAAGAGGACATTCAAGTGGTATTCATGGTCTAGGAAAAAAAGTACATAAAGGAGAAATAGGCCAAAGGATAAAAATTATAGCTACTAGTGGTGGAAAGGAGTTTATTGGTTTTGATGGGGAAATCAGTAAAGGGATGAAGCCTTTTGAGTTGAAATTAGATAAACCTATTATTCCGAATGTATTAGATGTAACGATTGGGTTTAATGGTGTTAAAGAGCAAGCAAGACAAACTATTGTAAGTCAAAAAACAAAGAATGTGTTAGCTTATCTAGCTAAAGAAGCAAATATGAATAGACTTTTTATTACAAGCACAATCAGGACACCAAGGGCACAGGCAGAAGCAATGTATATCAAGGCAACGGCATATGCTGGGCCCGGAGAGGCTGTAAAACAAGTTAAAAAAGAGTGTATTGCTAAGGGGCTTGGAAAGGAGGAAACCATCCAAAAAATGGTTGAAAAAATTGTTGAGTTCCAAAATAAAGGACAAAGAGTTTCGAAACATTGTGTTTCTGAAGAACAATATAGAAAAAATAATATTATTGATTTAGGCATGAACAGTAATGGTTTTGGAACAGGGAATACTTTGAATAGTGTAGGAAAAAGATTTAAAGCAGTTTGTCAGAAAGCTTTAAGTGATGGAGTTATTTCAGGTTTTATTTCAGCAGATGTACCAGGTGAAGGCGCTATGCATATAGAGATTACTCAATGATGAACAGATTATTTTTTTTATTTGTAATTAGTTTAATGTATGCATGTACAACCGAAGCGGATCAGTTGAAGTCAAGTAACACAAGACTATATTTTTCATATAAAATTTGTGAAAATTCGGGGAAATGTAAGAATTCCATACCTACCAAAAAATCAGATAATTATTTGTTTAAAAAACTTGAACCCGCACATGATGAATTTTATATTAAAGATAATAATGGTGATTTTTATTTATATTATAAAATTATTTATAGTGAAGATGTTCAAGTTGGATGGGCTAAAGCTCGAGTAGATGGAAATAATGATAGTGAGCTAATTTTAAATATTGATAAAATTAATTTGGCTTTAGGTGGGATTGATTTTATGAAAAATGGTTATGCAAGTAAACAAGCTGAATCAAAAAACTTTAAATTAGGAATTTATTATTTGGAAGATGAATATGAGGATTTTCCATATTATCAAAAACAAAAAATATTTTTTAAGAAGTCTGCAGGAGAATTGGTTTTAGAATGTAATAACTATCTAAATAACTCTTCAGTAAAAGACAACTTTTATGGAATTTTTTATGGGGTGTGTTCTGAAGATAAAAAAGTTTATTTTAAACAAGTAAAATGAATTAATGGTACTTTATTGATATAAATGTAACGGTAATAAAAATTCTTTTGAAAAGAAAAATTAGATAATCTCTATTTAAGTTAAAATGATTGTTGGTTTTTCTAAATTAATAAGCAGCCTAATAAAGCTGCTTATTAATATTTTTTTATTAATCTGCTAAGACTTCTTCCAGCAACTCCTCACTCGGTGCAAAATAATAAGCACCATCAACAGGAGTTACAAAATGAAGCATACGGTCATGAATTCCATCACCGCTGGTGCCAAACATACGCAATAACATCGCATCAATAATGCTTAAATCTTTCGTATAGGCAATAAAAAATAAACCTTGCTCACCTTTACCATCGCCATAAGGAAGAGAGTGACGTAGGATTTCCATTTCCTCGCCCTCATCGTCTTCAACCACGACACGTGCAACGTGAGAATTTTCAGGCTTAACCTCATCATCTAGTTCAATACTTTCAAGTTTTGTCCGTCCAAAGACTTGCTCTTGAGCATCAACTTTTAATTTTTTCCACTTTTCCAAATCATGGCAATAGCGCTGTGCAAAGATAAAAGAGCCATCTGCGAATACTCCGGAATTATCACCTAATAATGCTGTTTCAGCACGATCATCGGGGAACTGCGGGTTTTCAGTACCATCAATAAACCCAGTCAAATCTCGACCATCAAAATTGCGGAAACAGACTCGTTCATCTAAAACATCCACTTTATCTTGGATGCCTTCAAAGAACGATTGGCTAAGGGAAAAACAAAGATCGGTACGCTGAGCCGCAATATGAATTAAAACATCCGCAGGTGCGACAGGCATATTAAAAGAACCATAAATGGGCTCTAGCTGTTTAAACCCTGCAGGCGCTGTAGGATGAAGTTGTGCCCAAAGTTCAGGGCCAAAAGCAACCGCTGTTTTAATTTGAGCATGTGGATGTTGAGTAATAAGACGATCACGGGTTGAAAATAAATCTTCTAATTTTTCTTTAAGTTCTTCAATACTTAAATCTTTTAAACGTAAAACAATAAAACGGGCATGATCTGAAGGTAATGGTAGAATTACAGATTGGGCGGTCATTCATGGCTCCTAAAAAAATTGTTATTTCTATTGGCT
>NZ_DKIK01000136.1:0-6772 GCF_002454215.1 Acinetobacter sp. UBA6720 | reverse complement strand
GGCTACACTTATTGTGCCTTATGCTGTTTCAGCTTCATAGCCTTTAAGTGAAAAATTCATTGATGAATTATGGGCCCCTGAAAGATCATATAATTGAACAGTCATTTTCTCTCAATATCTTTTATGTCATTTCAAATTTGGCTTGGTTTCGTACTTGCATGTTGGATCATTAGTATCTCCCCTGGGGCAGGGGCCATTGCGTCAATGTCGAGTGGTGTCAACTACGGTTTTCGGCATGGTTACTGGAATGCACTGGGCCTACAACTTGCCTTATTGGTGCAAATCGGTATTGTTGCGGCTGGGGTTGGGGTGCTTTTTGCCACAACGCCTTGGGCATTTTGGGCTGTGAAATGGTTTGGTGTGGCTTATTTAATGTATTTGGCTTATTTACAATGGACGGCACCCATCCAGTCGATTGACATTCAACAAGAACAACCGACTAAATCACGTTCCAAATTGGTGATGTATGGCTTTCTGGTCAATATGAGCAATCCGAAAGCCATCGTATTTTTATTGGCTGTTCTACCGCAATTTTTGGATTTGTCTAAACCACAGTGGTCTCAATATGCGGTGATGGCTGTCACGATGGTCACGATTGATTTGATTGTGATGGCAGGATATACAGGGCTGGCAGCAAAAGTTTTAAAACTCTTAAAATCCCCGCGGCAGCAAAAATATCTCAATCGTACTTTTGCCGTGTTGTTCAGTTGTGCGGCGGGATTGCTTAGTTTAGTTCATCAGTAAATTTAGTCTGCGTCAGTTCTGCTAAAAACTGTTGTTCAGTAACCACATGTATACCGTGCTGACGAAATAGGGCGGCAGTGACTCCTTCACCCGCAATTTTTTGCCCTGTAAATGAACCATCATAAATGCCATCACTGCCACAGGATGGGCTATTGGCTTTGAGCACAGCATGGCTAACATGATTGGCTTGTGCCAATGCTAAAGCTTTGTAGGCGCCTTGAATAAAGACATCGCTAAGCTGATGGCCATCTTCGGAAAAAACCTGTGCGCGGCCAAATAAAACATCAGCACCTGACCCGTGGCGAATTTCTGCTGCGGGACGTGGGGTGGGAAGTCCTGCACTGACTTCAGGACATAAGCTGACATAATTTTTATCGAGTAAGGCTTGAGCTAATTGAGAGACTAGGCAGTCTTTGCCGTCATAACGGACTTTTTGTCCGAGTAGACATGCGCTGATAAAATAACGTTTAGGGCTCATTTAGTTATGTCAGTTTTTTAAACTTCTGCGCGATAAAAATCAGCGCAAACAGAATCGACATGGTTAACACGATGCTAAGCCCTGTGGAAGTGTTTAGCCCTGCACTGGACCATAAACCAATCGTTACTCCAATTTGCGCAATCACAAAGGCCCAAATCACCATTTGTTTTGGAGAGTGGGCAAGCAGTCGAGCGGTGAGTGCTGGAATGACAAGCAATGCACCCATCAGTAAAGAACCCACTGCACGAAGCGCTAAAATGGTAAATAGAGCCAGTAGCAACATAAAAATCAAACGTTGCCATTTCGCACTAACACCTTCACTGACAGCCATATCAGGATCAATAGCGATTTGAATTTGAGCCTGCCAACTCTTATAAAGCACTGCCAAAGCAACAACAATAACGCTTGCAAAAACAGGGAGGTCTGCCCATGTAATCGTGAGCAAATCACCAAACAAATAGCTGAGCAACTCAGGTCTTAAACTTGGAATGTGTTGAATAAACATTAGGCCTGAGCAGAGCAAGGTCGCAGAACAGAGTGCGAGTAAGGCGTCATTCGGTAAACGTGGATCATGCAACACCCAAAGAATCGCCACCAACAGCACCGCAATAAAAGCTACACCCATCCACAGGGGTAACGTCATTGCTCCTGCAATTGCGACACCCAATAGTGTGCCATGTGCCATGGTGTCGGCAAAGAACGACATACGACGCCATAGCATCAAACAGCCCAGTGGAGCTGTGAGGAAGACCAATAAGGTTCCCATAATCCATGCAGGCAATAGTATTTGTAACCATTCCATCATGATTTAAGCTTCCGGTTCAGGGTGAATGTGGGGGCGAGTGTCATGCTGACAAGGCGTTGCACTATCACCATGTGCACAGTGATCATGATGATGCTGATAGAACACGCGGTTGGTGCCAAATATTGCTTGGTATTCGGGGTGCTGTTGCACATTTTCAGGTAAACCGCTACAGCAGATGTGTTTATTGAGACACACCACACGATGTGTCCCTTGCATCACCCACTGCAAGTCATGGGAAACCATAAGTACAGCACAACCGTATTTGACGGGCAGACTGCGTACATAATCATATAATTCAGCTTCAGACTGGATATCTAAGCCTTGCATGGGTTCATCGAGAACTAAAATATCGGGTTGGCGTAACAGCGCGCGCGCCAGCAAAACCCGTTGTCGTTCCCCACCTGAAAGTTGTTGTACTTTGGAATTTTCAAGTTTGCTGATCCCCGTATCGTGGATAATTTCTTGTTTGATTGTGGGATCACATTTTTCCAAAGCTAAGAGGTCTTTCACCCTAAGTGGTAGGCTATGTGAAGGATTAAATTTTTGTGGCACATAGGAAAATTTCAGGGACTTTGTCGTTTTAATTTCACCAGCATTAGTGCGCACAATGCCCAATAGTACTTTAATGAGCGTGGATTTCCCCGCCCCATTGGGGCCGATCAAGGTCACAATTTCTTGCTCATGCAAAGAAAAATCGACATGTTTTAGAATGTCGCGTTCATCAATGCGAACACTAATCTGGGAGAGTTCGACCAGAACGGGATCCGAGTTTATTTGTTGCGGCACTGCTGACAAATTCCTGAAATTTCAATAATACTATGCTGCGCGGTGAAACCATCTGCTGCTGAAAGGGCGTCGAGTTGTTGTAATAACCCTTGAGCAGAGGCTTCCGTCACTGACTTGCAATCGGTACAAATAAGAAAGGCCGCTTGATGTCCCTCGCGTGGATGACAGCATGGAATATAGGCATTAATTGAGGTTAAACGGTGAATCAGGCCTTTTTCTAATAGAAAGTCTAAAGTGCGATACACTGTTGGTGGGGCAGCAGGACGGTCAGCATTACTTTTAATTTTAGCCAGCAAGTCATACGCCCCCATTGGGCCTGTTGCATTGAGGATCAGTGCCAACACTTCTTTTCTTAGCGGGGTTAAGCGTGCCCCTGTTGTTGTGCACAAGACTTCCGCTTCCGCCAAACGCGTCTCAACGTTGTGATGACCATGCACATCATGTAAAGCATGGTGGTGTTCGTGAGAACAAGCGCTCATAGCAAACCTCAAGTGCAAAATCTATAAAAGAAAAACGACATTAAATCTTAGCATGAAGCGAAGAGAGTTTCGATTGGGCATAGGTATTTTTGTTGATTTGTTATATTATAACACTAATTATCTTTCTAGTGATTGCTCCCCATGTCCCGTTTTTTGGCTTTTTGTGCGTTTGCGCTGTTTAGTAGTGTTGCTTGGACGCAAGACTTGGTTGTCTCTACGCAGCCCATTTACTTGATCGCACAGGAAGTGACGAAAGGCATTGAAAAACCAACCTTATTATTGGCAAATCAATCTGGACATGATGTCAGTCTGACCCCAATGCATCGCAAAATTATTCAAGATGCAGATCTGGTGATTTGGTTGGGTAAAGAACATGAGGCACCTTTAGATAAGCTGTTGTCACAGAATGAAAAAGCCATTTCTATCTTACACTCGGGCATTATTCATGCATTACCTCAGCGAAATACCCGTGGCATAGCACTCAAAGATACTGTTGATACTCATGTCTGGCTAGATCCCAATAATGCAGTTCGCATAGCTTTCTTTATTGCAAGTCTTCGCTCGCAGCAAATGCCTGAATATAAAGACCGTTATTGGAATAATGCTAAAGTCTTTGCGCAGAGCATGTTGCAAACCTCCAATATATATAGTCAAAGTACCCAAGCTCGCCCATATTGGTCTTTTCATGATGCTTATCAATACCTCGAGCGTCCTTTAAACTTGCGTTTTGCAGGTGCGCTAACCGATGATCCACATGTTGCACCTACTGTTGCGCAAATCAAATACTTAAATGACAACCGTCCTTATTCTAAGATGTGCCTTTTGGCTGAAATGCATGCCAGTCAAGCACAATATCAAAAGTTGAACCCATTGGTTTTCCAAGCGGTCGATGAAAGTATGACTGGGGCAGGGGATTTTGTCAGTGCGTGGAAGCAATTAGCTGATCATGTGCATAAATGTGTGCTAAATACCCGAAAGTGACGCAAAAATTAAACAATAATTGATTAGTTTAAAAGCAATTTAAACATAGAAAAAAACTCGACTTAGGTCGGGAAAAGATTGCATGTTCAGGGGTGTAACCCTATAATGCCTGCGATTAAAAATAATCATCAGCTAAACTTGTCAAGCATGATTGTTGTGAGTGAGTAAAAAATGAGCCGAACTAGTCGCTTGATTGACCGACGATTAGCGAAAGCTTTAGTCCTCTTACAAGCATGTATGATTCCTGTTTCAGCCTTGATCGGTTGGGTCTTGAAAGATTCAACTGCAGCCCTGAGTGCAGCATTAGGTGCACTCGTGTGTTGGCTTGCGACTTGTTATTTTTCATGGCAGTCGTTTCGAGCAGCAGGAGCTCGCGCTTCTAAACAGGTTCTTGCGAACATGTATAAAGGCATGATGGGTAAGTTTGCAATTGTGATTGTTGGTTTCATTTTAATTTTAAGCAATGTCAAACCGTTGTCAGCGGTGGCGTTGTTTTGTGGTTTTATGCTCGTTCAAACTATGACGTGGGTTGCTCCATTTTGGGTGTCGCGTCAACAAAAACGAGTTTAATAAGCACTACAAAAAATTGAAAAGTTTTTTAGGAGAAGAACGAGATGTCAAGCAGCACGCGATGTTCGTTCTCTCTATTTGTATTTGACATTGACCAGGTGTGATTTATGGCTGCTGAAGAACATGCCCTTACTTCGACCGAGTATATCAAGCATCACTTGACGAATATGACCTATGGCAAAATGCCAGATGGTTCATGGAAGTTGGCTGAAACTGCTGATGAAGCTCAACAGATGGGGTTCACTGCTATTCACTTGGATTCAATGGGTTGGTCTATCACGCTTGGTGTGATTTTCTGTTTGTTATTCTGGTGTGTAGCGAAAGCTGCAAACTCTGGTGTTCCAACCAAGTTCCAGTCTGCAATTGAAATGATCATTGAGTTTGTAGACTCAAGTGTTCGCGACACTTTCCATGGCAAATCACGCTTAATTGCTCCACTTGCATTGACTATTTTCGTGTGGATTTTCCTCATGAACGCAATGGACTTAATCCCTGTTGACTGGATTCCATTCATAGCTCAACAAATTGGTGCAAGTGTATTTGGTATGGATCCTCATCACGTTTACTTTAAGGTTGTACCTTCTACAGATCCAAACATTACCTTAGGTATGTCTTTATCTGTATTTGTTCTGATCTTGTTCTACAGTATTCGTGAAAAGGGGATTGGTGGTTTCGTTGGCGAATTGGCACTTAACCCATTTAATCCAAGTAACCCAGTTGCAAAAGCGTTATTAATTCCAGTGAACTTAATTCTTGAATTGGTAACCTTCCTTGCACGTCCAGTTTCATTGGCTCTACGACTTTTCGGTAACATGTATGCAGGTGAGTTAATCTTCATCTTGATCGCATTATTACCGTTCTGGATCCAATGGGCGTTGTCTGTGCCTTGGGCGATCTTCCACATTCTTGTTATTACGCTACAAGCATTTATTTTCATGATGCTGACTATCGTATACTTGAGCATGGCAAGCGAAAAGCATTAATGGTAATGCCCAACTATCACTGGATGGTTGGGCGCATAATTTTTTATTTTAATTTGGTATAAACCTAACCTCTGAGGAATTATCATGGAACTCACTTTAGGTCTAGTTGCAATTGCATCTGCTATCTTGATCGCTTTTGGTGCTTTAGGTACTGCGATTGGTTTTGGTCTTTTAGGCGGTCGCTTCCTTGAAGCTGTTGCACGTCAACCAGAATTGGCTCCACAACTTCAAACTCGTATGTTCTTAATCGCGGGTCTTCTTGATGCTGTGCCTATGATCGGTGTTGGTATTGGCTTGTTCTTCATCTTTGCTAATCCATTTGTAGGTTAATCAGCTTAATTCCTAAATTAAACTATTGAGGAATAGCAATGAATATCAACCTCACATTGATTGGCCAAGCGATTGCATTTGCGATGTTTGTCGCATTCTGCATGAAATTTGTATGGCCACCACTAATCAATGCGATTAGTGAGCGTCAGCGTAAAATCGCTGATGGCTTAAACGCTGCTGAAAAAGCAAAAGCTGATCTTGCGGATGCGCAAGCTCAAGTGAAAGCTGAATTAGATGCAGCGAAAGCGCAAGCGGCTCAATTGATCGAACAAGCGAACCGTCGCGGTGCACAATTGGTAGAAGAAGCTCGTACTCAAGCGTCAGCTGAAGGTGAGCGTATTCGTCAACAAGCAAAAGAAGCTGTTGATACAGAAATCAATTCTGCTCGTGAAGAATTACGTCAACAAGTTGCTGATCTTGCAGTAACAGGTGCTGAGAAAATTCTTAGCCAAAAAGTTGATGCTGAAGCTCACAATGCCATGCTGACTCAGCTGGCTGCTAAACTTTAAGAGAGGCGGATTATGGCTGAACTCTTGACGTTGGCACGCCCGTACGCTAAAGCAGCATTTGCTTACGCTTCTGAGCAAAATGCAACTGACTCTTGGTCATCTGCATT
>NZ_DKIK01000181.1:0-17073 GCF_002454215.1 Acinetobacter sp. UBA6720 | reverse complement strand
ACGGCGCCAAATTGTCCCTTGACGAGTGTCTTCCAAAACAACCCCCTGATCTAACAAGGACTGACGAATTCCATCCGCTTTGGCAAACTCTTTGGCTTTTTTCGCGTCTTGACGTTGTTGAATCAAATCTTCAATTTGTTCTTCAGACAAAGCCAAAGCCTCTTGCCCAATGTCAGATTTCAGAAACTCTTCAACATTGTGCTGAACCAAACCTAAAATATTGGTTAAATGACGCAAGGTTGCATAGTAAATTGCCGCTTGCTCAGCATGTTGCTCTTTCACTGCACGGTTCAATTCTTTGTTAACTTCAAACAATACCGCAATGGCTTCGGCGGTATTAAAGTCATCCCGCATGGCACTGTTGAAACGCTCAAGCAATGTTTCATCCAACGTATCGACGTGCGTATCACCATAGGCTTGTTGATATGCCTTAAATGAATGGTAGAAACGTGACAGTGCTGTTTTTGCTTCTTTTAAAGCAACATCAGAGAAGTTCACAGGACTACGATAGTGCGATGACACAATAAAGTAACGAATCACTTCAGGGTGAAACTTATCCATCACATCACGAATGGTAAAGAAATTGCCCAATGACTTCGACATTTTCTCGCCATCAACGTTAATGAAACCGACATGCATCCAGTAGTTGACATACTGCTCACCAGTTGAAGCCTCAGACTGTGCAATTTCATTTTCATGGTGTGGGAACATGAGATCCGAACCACCACCATGAATGTCAAAATGGTTCCCTAGGCAGCAAGTCGACATGGCAGAACATTCAATATGCCAGCCCGGACGACCTTTACCCCACGGCGAAGCCCATGCAGGTTCATTTTCTTTGGCATGTTTCCAAAGCACAAAGTCAAAGGGATGTTTTTTCTCAACTTCAACATCGACCCGTTCAGATGCACCCGCTTGCATGTCTTCCAGTTTGCGACCTGAAAGACGACCATATTTGGCAAATTTTTCTACTTGGAAATACACATCACCATTGGTAGATGGATACGCAGTGCCTTTTTTAACCAAATTGCCAATCATGCTCTGCATTTGGTCAATATAATCCGTTGCACGTGGGGCTTCGTCTGGATGTAGACAACCTAAGTTTTCAGCATCTTCATTCATAGCTTGAATAAAGCGATCGGTCAGCTGAGTAATCGACTCACCATTTTCATTGGCACGTTTAATGATTT
Organism: Acinetobacter sp. UBA6720; assembly: GCF_002454215.1. NCBI lineage: Bacteria > Pseudomonadati > Pseudomonadota > Gammaproteobacteria > Moraxellales > Moraxellaceae > Acinetobacter > Acinetobacter sp. UBA6720. Next base: position 15,883 of record NZ_DKIK01000181.1, on the reverse strand, counting down.
TGTCGTCAATGTCGGTAATGTTACGTACATATTTCACGCTCCAACCTTGGCTACGCAGGAAGCGAATAATATAGTCAAATGCAACCATCACGCGCGCATGTCCAATATGACAGTAGTCATACACCGTCATCCCGCAGACATACATATCAATATGCCCCTCAACACGAGGTACGAATTCTACTTTTTTGCGTTGCTCTGAGTTATATAGAACAAATGGTTGCATAGCGATTCAAAAGACTTTAAATATAAGAATGGATTATCTTAACCTAAGCATTATTTTTCATAAAGTTTTCAGAAGATTTTTCTTCAAATTATCTCACCGCTTTCCTTTTTAAACTCATCAAGTGCTAAATTTTCTCATGCAAATCTTAAAGGTGCCACTGGTAAATATTGGCATTGAATAATGCGCTTTGCTGGGCATGAACATACGCATGATCACAGTGCTCGTGGCTATGAGGTTTTGGCACTTCATGGTCTTTTCGAATACAACAACCTTCGACATATTGACTGCTACCATCCAGATAAAACTCTTCTTTCCATACAGGAACTTCATGTTTCACTCGTTCGACAGCTTCCTCACAGGCTTGAAAGGCTTCATGGCGGTGCGCAGCGTAAGCCATCGCAATAATGGCAGTATCGCCAATAGCTAAAGTACCAATCCGATGTACCACCCGAACATAAGACACGCCATATTTGAATTGGATCTCTTGTTCAATTTGACGAATCATTTTTTCAGCGACAGGTGCATAAGCACTATATTTCAATGCTTGGACAGCTTTACCTTGATGGTGATTTCGCACCGTACCAATAAATATACCCATAGCGCCGCACTCAGGAAAATGATGGATACCATCAAAGTCATTTTGACTAAAAGCAGATGCTTGAATACGTGAAAACTGTTTTAAGGTCATTTTAGCCCCCAATCATATGCATACTGATTTTGCGAATAGGTTGGAGTACTTGCTGTTGAATAGTCTGAAAGCCCTGTTCTTTATGCCAGATATAAGTCATCAACTTACTTTTCAAATGCACAGATGCATGTTGATAATCTTGAGCAAGCTGTTGAATATCTGGTTTCAGTTTTAAACCTTGCTTAGCAAAGAGACAATTATAAAACTCGCCCTGCGCATTCAAGCGCAGTCGATCACACTCCCCACAAAACGAGTTGCTAATGGTCGATATAACGCCAACCACACTGCCATCCACCCGATAACTACGCGCTGGATTGGCACCTTGTCCCTCAAGCACTTGCACCGTAAATTGTGAGCTGAGTTGAGACAAAATTTCTTGCTCAGTGATAACATCAGCTTGCGACCAATTTTGATCGCCATCTAAAGGCATAAACTCAATAAAACGTAGTTCTAGCTTTTGCTGCTTGGCCCACTGCACCAAAGGAATAATTTGATCCTCGTTCATTCCTTTCATAAGGACTGTATTGATTTTAATGTTAAAACCAACATCTTGTGCGGCTTGTATTCCCTCAAGCACAGTATGGAGTTGTTTCTTGGTCAGTCTTTGGAATTGATCCGCATCTAAGCTATCCAGACTAATATTTAAGTCATCCAGTCCAGCTTGTTTTAAAGCATCTGCATATTGTTTTAAATAATGACCATTGGTGGTCATTGAAACACGCTTGAGACCCATTTTTTTTAGCGATTGGAGTTGCTCAATAAAATGCACCACTCCCTGCCGCATCAATGGTTCACCCCCCGTAATACGAATCTGCTCAATTCCTTGTCGCACCATAAATTCACAAAAATGATAGAGTGCTTCAAAACTCAGTAGATCATGTTTTTTCATCCATTCAGGATGTTCAGGCATACAATAGACACATTTAAAATTACAACGATCCGTCACGGAGATCCGTAGCTTTCGCTTTTCTCGCCCAAACTGATCTTGGAATACGCCAATTGCGGCTAACTGTGTCATGCTGTTCATCTGTCTTGCCTACGCATCATTTGCGCTGTTATTGAACAGTTCAAATTTCACGCCCTAATTTCTTGGTTTTAAAACAGCAATAAATGTTCCAACTTTGTGCTATTCAACAGATTGAATACGCTCAATTCATAACACGAATAGAACAATACACAGCACATTGTTATATAGATAAAGTAAATCAGACACGTAAAAACAGTTTAAGATATTGTTTTATTTATTTTAAATATATTTCTATTATTAGCTAGTATTACTATTCATTGGTCAAATCACGAGATAGTATCAAAATCATTTTTATTTATGCGATCTGTGCCTACTGCGCAGAATCCGAACCGTTTAAACGCTACTTTTTATAAAAAATTTAACTGACGATGTTGTTGCAATTCATCTAACGAATTAATGCTATGAAAAAACAGTGCATGATTTTTGAAACGTGCCACTTGTGGGTGCAAATCTGCAAAGCACTGTCTTAAACTGCGCTGATTTTGTTCAAGGTGGCAAATCAAAGTCGGTAAGCTACTGCGTTTTACCAAACAAAATGGATATAAAGCACGGTCATTCATTTCAACGATCGCCACACCACAGTTTGGGTCTTGTTGCATCGCCTGATGTAAGCGTGAAAATACTTTTTTCGGAATGAAAGTCACATCACAGGGTACAAACAGTACATAATCTGATTGTACATGCGCCCATGCACTTTTCATCCCCATTAATGGGCCTTGGAAGCCTGTTTCATCATCTTCAAAAAAGCCAATGGATGGAATCAATCGTTCATAAATGGAATGGTCACGGTGGCTATTCACCCACACTTTTGTTGCCCGTGATTTTAACTGTTGATGAATTTTGATGAGCTGGATTTCGTCATCAAACTTTTGTAGCAGTTTATTAATGCCGTTCATACGACGTGCTTGTCCACCTGCTAAAATCACAACTTCAGTGTCAGGATAAGTCACCAGTTTAAATATTTTTCTTTTCATTATACATCCTCAGTTTGACATGCCTTAATCAACCCTCGAATTTCAGGTAAACATGAACCACAATTTCCACCGGCCTTTAAACATGCAGTGACTTGTTTTTCATCGGTGATATTTTTTTCTTTAATGGTCTGAATAATTCTATTTTTACCCACTTTAAAACAACTACACACCAACGGCCCTTCACTTTGCCCCATCGACATTGCTTGACCAGCTAACAATGCCTTACGATGCATTGCGCTTAACCGCTCACGCTTAAAGAGACTTGCAACCCAATCCCGGTCTGGTAACAATGCTTTCGGAGCAATATAAAGGCTCGCAATGAGATGTCCCTCTTGTAACACCACACTATGACTGATGTGCGCTGTTTGATCTTCTAAATTCAGCCATTCAAAGCTTTCATCTTCAAAAGGAAGTAAGCTCTTTAACTTCTCTGTCGTTTCAGTAAAACGATGGCGATCTGCTAACTCATAACGCACTGCTTTGGCTGTTTGAATCTTTGTCCACCATACTGTACTTTCAATGGTTTTCTGAACGATGTTTTCAAAGCCTTTACGTACATAAAATACCCCTTGCCATTGGGTATAAAAGGGTTGAATCATCACAGGCGTATGTTTAAATTCAGGTTCCCCTGAAATAGCATCCACCACAGGGTTTACGACTTTACCTATACGTGCATCTGATGCAAATTGATCATTCCAGTGAATCGGTGCAAAAATTTGTCCCCGACGAATATTATCACTCACTGTGGCACGTAATACACAGTTCCCCCAAACCGATTTGATTTCAACTAACTCTCCATCTTTGAGTCCATATTTTAATGCATCGTTAGGATGAATTTCGCAATATGGCTCTGCTTTATGTGTACTTAAGTTGGCTGATAAACCGGTACGAGTCATGGTGTGCCATTGATCTCGAATTCGACCAGTATTCAATACCAATGGATATTCACTGCAAGTTTTATTAACTGCGCCAACAGCAGCTGTTGCAATAAATTTTGCTTTACGATCCGCATGACTAAACTGCCCTGTTTCAAATAACTGAGCAACAGCACCATCTTGTTGATTTTTATTTAGAATAGGCCATTGAACTGGCTCAAGATATTGATATTCAGTAAATGAAAGATCACTTAAACCTTTCAAATTGAAATAGCGAAAAACCTCAGACGCCGGACACTGACCCAGTCCCGCATTTTGATAAGCTGAAAGCTCTGCGTGTTCCTTGAAAATGTCATGGCTACTTTCAAAGTCAAAACCACTAAAGCCCAGCTTTTTAGCCACTTGAGAAACTGACCACCAATCTGCTTTGGCTTGTTCTGGGCAGTCCAAAAAGGCACGTTGTCGTGAAATACGACGCTCTGAATTGGTGACTGTACCATCTTTTTCTCCCCACCCAAGAGCAGGCAATAACACATCGGCATATTGCGTGGTATCCGTATCTTTGCAAATGTCTGAAACAATCACAAACTCACATTTTTCTAGCGCACGTTTTACCTGATCAGCATTTGGTAAACTCACGACAGGGTTGGTCGCCATAATCCAAATGGCTTTAATTTTCCCTGCCTCAACCGCTTCGAAAAGGTCAACAGCTTTTAAACCCACTTGTTTCGCAATTGTCGGGCTTTGCCAAAACTGCTGTACTAATTGTTGGTGTTTTTGATTATCCAAGTCCATGTGTGCCGCAAGCATATTTGCAAGACCACCAACTTCACGCCCACCCATCGCATTCGGTTGTCCTGTCATTGAAAACGGCGCAGCACCCAACTTGCCAATTTTTCCAGTCAACAAATGACAATTAATAATACTATTGGCCTTATCTACCCCACGTGAAGATTGGTTTACCCCCATTGAAAACAAGCTCATTACTTTGTCTGTTTGAGCAAATTTTTCAAAAAACAAGGTCAATTTTTCCGCTGAAATTCCTGTACGCTCAATCAAACTTTCGATCGAAAACTCAGTTTCACTGCTGATAAGCGCAGCATCTAAGCCTTGGGTATGCTTTGCAATAAAATCGGTATCGGTATAATGATTGGTTGCCAAATACTGCAATAGACCATTGAACAAAGTAACATCTTGACCCGGCAAAATTGGCAAGTGTAAATCTGCAGCCTCACAAGTAGCAGTAAACCGTGGATCAATCACAACGACAAAAAGATCTCTTTCTTCTTTAGCTTTCATTATGCGCTGATACAATACAGGATGGCACCATGCTGTATTTGAACCAACCAGAACCACCATATCCGTATGTTCAAAATCATGATAACTAGCAGGAACTAAATCTTCCCCAAAGGCACGTTTATGTGCTGCTACCGCTGAAGACATACATAGTCTTGAATTGGTATCAATATTGGCTGTGCCAAGATAACCTTTTACAAATTTATTGACCACATAATAATCTTCTGTCAACAACTGACCTGACACATAAAAAGCAATACTTTCAGGGCCATATTGATCTATATAGTGTTGGAATTTATCAGCAATTAAATCAGTTGCAGTATCCCAATCTGTTTGTATTCTCGATGTTTTTTGGATACACGTATCTAAATCTTTTTTGCGGCCTAACATTGGGTGTAAAACCCGTGTCTCTAAGCCCACTGTATCGGCTAAATTACTACCTTTGATACACAGTTTTCCGTAATTTGATGGATGATTTAAATCCCCCACCACAGACACTTTTCGCCCTAAAGCAGTTTCTTCAACAGTTGCCGTTACTCCACATCCCACACCACAATAAGGGCACGTCGTTTGTGTCGTTTTAATCATTTTTTCTGTGGAGCTATGCAGTTCCATTACAGGGATACTATTCATAGAAACTCCTTAATTTTGAAATATACAATTTGATTCATTACGACGACGTCTTTGCAAGAAAGTTAATTTTCAGGAATAAACTTCGGTTAGACCTACTTTTCTTTGTCGAAGAGTAGGCAAAACCTAAGATGCGACTAAAACAACGCAAGATCCGCAAACTCATTGCATCCGTCATTTACCTAAAAGTCCGCAGAAACATTCGTTTCCATGTTTGCTATCAACTCAAACAATAGTAGATAACGTTTCCGCGTATCGAGCTTCAATACATTAAAAGGTTGGGTTTTGATCACCCTGCTATTTTTAATGCAAAATCTTTACCAAATAACAATTTATTGCGAATTGATGAAATTGGCGTTTGATCCGAAATAAGTTCTGCATACCAAGCTCCATCTTCCGTGTCACCAAATAGAACTGCACCAATCACCTTATCCTTTTGAATAATAATGCGTTTATAAATCTGACGCTTTTCATCATTTAAAATAATATCTTCAAAATCATCTTTCGGTTCAAAATTGCCTGCTGAGAACACATCACAACCGCTGACTTTTAATTGAGTCGGTACTGTTGGCGCTTTAAACGTCAAACTGCCGTGCTCAGCCAAATGCGATGCACAAATAAACGCTTGCCCCCAAAGTGGCTCAACCAAACCAAAAGTCTGGTTACGGTGTTCGATACATTCACCTACCGCATAAATACTTGGGTCATACGTTTGCATGGTGTCATTCACCAAGACACCTCGGTTACAGCGGAGACCTGCACTTTGTGCTAAGGCCATATTAGGACGAATACCTACAGCAAAAACCACTAGGTCTGCATCTAAAACTGTGCCATCTTTCAAACGAACCTGTGTCACATGACCATCCACCCCAATCAAAGCTTCAGTATTCGCCTCTGTAATGATTGAAATGCCCTTTTGTTCGATACTATGACGTAACATTTGGCTCGCTTTACTATCTAGCTGACGCTCCATAATGCGATCCATCAAATGCAACACCGTCACATTCATACCACGCTGTTTTAGGCCATACGCCGCTTCCAAACCAAGTAAACCACCGCCAATCACCACAGCATTCTTTTTAGATTTACTGTATTCAAGCATGGTATTCACATCGTAAATATCACGGAAACTCAGCACACCTTTTAAATCCGAACCTTGCACAGGTGGGATAAATGGTTTTGAGCCTGTCGCTAAAATCAAACGATCATAATCTACCATCACGCCTTTTTCGGTATAAACTTGCTTACGTGGGCGGTCAATACGCACTGCTGGGTCGCCTGCAATAAAGCGAATATTTTTATCGCTATACCATGCATGCGGATGCAACATGATGTCATCAATAGTCTTATCACCAGATAGAACAGGTGATAGCATGATGCGGTTATAATTACCCCATGGCTCTTCACCAATCACCGTCACTTCATAACGATCTGGTGCCATATCGAGTAAATCCTCTAGGCAACGCATACCTGCCAAACCGTTCCCCACCAAGACCAACTTCATTTTTTCCTGAGAAGTACCATTATTGGTGATATAGGTTTTTTGTGGCGTTGGGCTAATGAGTACGCGGCCATTTTCAATCTTGCTTGGGAAAACCAAAAGTTTTTGATCTTTATCTTCCAAACAACGACCTGTTGCTAAACTAAAATGTTGCTTATAAATAGGCGACGCAATAACACGCTCACCTTGTAAATCACCAATGATGCCACGTGACATCACAAAAGCTTTACTAAACGGATCTTGGTTGCTCAAAGCATAAACACGCTTTTCACTGCCTACCCGAAAAATTGCAATTTGTTGATCTTCGAGTAGCGCACCTACACCTGTATTTGGCGTAATATCATCCAAGGCGCAAATATCCAACCAATCCAGTTCATTCATATCTTTTAAAATTGTCATCATCTTTATCCTTTTAAACTTTTTCATCCCCTCTCTATATTTTCTTTTAAGAGAGCACTAGAGAGAAAAGTTTGAATACCTTAATTTGTTAAGCTTCAACCACAGGAATACGGCTGCTATCACGTTCCGCTTCAGTTTTCGGACGAATTTGTCCACGTACAGAAGCAAACTGAATATGCGGATCTTGTTGTTGTTCAGCTTTTGCATTGATAAAGGTGACAAAACGCTTACGCACCTCTGGGTCTTCAACCGCAGTACGCCACTCATCCTGATACGTCCCAACCACATGGCTCATGCGATTCTCAAGTTCAGTAGCCAGACCTAAAGAATCATTTACAATAACGTCTTTTAAATAATCTAAACCACCTTCCATGTTGTCACGCCATACTGATGTACGTTGGAGACGATCCGCAGTTTGGATATAGAACATGAAGAAACGGTCAATGTATTGAATCAGCGTTTGTGTATCTAAGTCTGAAGCCAATAATTCTGCATGACGTGGTTTCATCCCACCGTTACCACAAACATATAAATTCCAGCCTTTCTCGGTTGCAATCACACCCACATCTTTACTTTGCGCCTCAGCACATTCACGTGTACAACCCGAAACTGCCATTTTTAATTTATGTGGTGAACGTAAGCCTTTGTAACGATTTTCAAGGAAAATCGCTAAACCAACAGAATCATCAACCCCATAACGACACCATGTACTGCCAACACACGACTTCACCGTACGCAGTGATTTACCGTAGGCATGTCCAGATTCAAAACCAGCGGCAATCAACTTTTCCCAAATTTCTGGCAATTGGTGAATTTGAGCACCAAACATGTCAACACGTTGGCCGCCTGTCAGTTTGGTATATAAACCGTATTCTTTGGCAATTTGACCCACTGCAATCAAACCATCTGGTGTCACTTCTCCACCCGCCATACGAGGTACAACCGAGTAAGACCCGTCTTTTTGAATATTTCCTAGATAGTAATCATTACTGTCTTGCAGACCAGCATGGCTTGGTTTTAAAACAAAATCATTCCAACATGATGCTAAAATATTTGCTGCAGCTGGTTTACAAATATCACAGCCTAAACCATGACCATGTTGTTGAATCAAATCATCAAAGCTTTTGATTTCATTCACTCGTACCAAGTGATACAACTCTTGGCGTGAATAAGCAAAGTGTTCGCAAATATGGTTATTTACAGTCACGCCTTGGCGTTGTAATTCAGATTTTAATACTTGCGTCACTAACGCTGCGCATCCGCCACATGCTGTTGCCGCTTTAGTGCATTTTTTTAGAGCTCCTAAAGACGTCGAACCCTCTGCAATTGCGCTACAAATATCTGCTTTAGACACGTTATTACATGAACAAATCGTTGCACTGTCTGGGAGCAGATCAACACCACTTCCACCCGTTTTTGCTGAAGATTGAGCATAACCTGGCATGATTAAGCTTTCAGGATTCTCTGGAACTGCTAATCCATTCAGCATCATTTGTAATAAGTCGTTGTACTCTTTTGCACAACCCACCAGTACTGCGCCTAATAATTTCGTTTTTTCGGCATTCACAACAATCTTTTTATAGACCATCGTGTCTTCATCTGCATAGAAATAGCTTAGTGCATTCGGTGTCATCGCATGCGCATCCCCGACAGAAGCAACATCTACTCCCATAAGCTTCAATTTGGTGCTCATATCTGCACCCGCAAACTCTGGACAAGCTTGTTCTGTCACATGTTTTGCTGCAATACGTGCCATGTCGTAGCCTGGAGCAACCAAACCGTAGATCTTGTTATTCCATAATGCACATTCACCAATCGCATAAATGTCAGCATCAGAAGTTTGACAATAATCATTAATGACAATACCGCCACGCTCGCCAACAGCCAAACCGCTTTGACGCGCCAATTCATCACGTGGACGAATCCCTGCTGAAAACAACACAATATCTGTTTCAAGTTCAGAGCCATCTCCAAACTTCATCACGTGTGTAGCATTAAGACCATCTTCGATGGATGATGTTGCTTTTTGGGTATGAACTTTTACCCCAAGATTCTCAATTTTAGAACGTAAAACTTTACCGCCTAAATCATCAATTTGAACTGCCATCAAGCGTGGTGCAAACTCAACCACATGTGTTTCCAAATCTAAATCACGTAGTGCCTTAGCCGCTTCTAAACCGAGTAATCCACCACCAATCACCACACCAGACTTTGCGGTCAGACTTGCTGCACGAATTGCATCTAAATCTTCAATGGTGCGATATACGAAACAGTTTTGACGATCATTTCCTGGGATTGGAGGAACAAAGGCATAAGAACCCGTTGCGAGCACCAACTTGTCATAACTGATCACATCGCCATGATTCGTGGTGATCAATTTATTTACTGTATCAATTGCAGTTGCTTTAGTCGCTAAGCGGAGATCTATACCATAAGCATCAGCAAAGTCCGCACGACATAAGGTCAAATCTTTTGCAGATTTACCTGTAAAATACTCAGTTAAATGTACACGGTCATACGCTAAACGTGGCTCTTCTGCCAAGATCGTAATTTCAACATCATCACCTGCATGTTCTAGCACAGATTCAATGAATTTATGCCCTACCATGCCATGACCAATCATCACTAATTTCATATCAATTCTCCTTAATTCCTGTTGTTATTTTGGCTTAAACGCTTTGTTTGATTACAGTTGAAGCATTTTGCTCCACGCTATTTCGCTCAAGTAACGCAGCTTCAAATAACTTTTGCTCTTTCTCTTTGTGTTCTACGGAGAAACGAATCATGAGCACACAACTTGCGGCGATGACGACCAAGCCACCTAGAATCATGAGTGTGGTTTGAATATCCAACATCCCTTTAAGTAAGAAGCCTGCAGCCACAGCACCAACGTTACCACCAGCACCGATAATGCCTGCGACACCTCCCAAAGCATCACGGTCAATGAATGGAACCAATGCATAAGTCGCACCACAAGCCATGTGAGTAAACAATGCAAATACGGTCATTGCGAGAATGGCAAGGACTGCTGTATTCATTTGTGAAAATACGATTAAGAACAGACCTTCCATCAAAATCATTGCAAATAGAACTTTAGTACGACCATCTAAGCCTTTTTTAGTTGCAATTTTGTCTGAAACAATGCCACCAAATGCACGGGCAAATAGAGCCAGTAAGCCGAAAATGCCCGCAGCCATACCTGCTTCTTTTAAACCAAATTTAAAGTGATCTACGTAGTACATTGCGACGATGTTATGAATGAAGATTTCGATACCAAAACATGCAGCATAAGCACCAAACAAAATCCAAACACGATAGTTTTTTGCAGCATGCATCAAAATAGCCACACCGCCTTTTTTATCAGAACCAACACTTACACCATCTGCACGTAGTTCTTTAAAGTTGCCTTGTGGACAGTCTTGTGTAAATTTCCAATACATCAAACCGACAATCAGCATCAATATGCCTGGAACAAGTAATGCAATTCTCCAGCCCATAGATTGCTCAACACCAAACATCACTAAAGCACCAAGCATCAATGGCATAAGTACTTGTGTTGCACCTCCACCAGCATTTCCCCAACCTGCTGCCGCCGCATTTGCAGTTCCAACTACATTTGGTGCAAACATGATGCTAGTGTGATACTGAGTGATGACAAAACTTGCACCAATTGCACCGATAAGCAAACGAAAGAAGAGGAATGATTCATAGCTATTTGCTGAAGCAACGCCAAAAACTGGAATACTGCCTAGGATAAGAAGTGCTGTATATGTTTTGCGTGGACCGTATTTATCACACAGTGGACCTACAATCAGACGAACAAGAATGGTGATGGCTACGGCTGCAATATTAATATTGGCGATTTGATCTTTTGTGAGATGAAATTCACCTGCTATCACAGGCATCAATGGCGCACAGGCAAACCATGCAAAGAAGCAGACAAAAAAGGCGAGCCAACTCATGTGGAAGGCTCTCATTGCTGCGCCATTGAAACTAAAAAGACTTATTTTTGTTGCTTTTTTAGCATTTAAATTTGAAGACATAACCTTCTCCAGACAGAACTGAGCGTATTGTTTTTCCACAACACAAAAACTTGTGGTGTAGAAGCGATCAGAACGGACGTCGTTGGCCGTCTTACAAATTTGATTTAGAGTCGTCTTTGACTCGATTAAGATTAAGCAATGATTGTGCCAATATTTAACAAAGCAATTTAATATAATGATTTTTATTGTTTTTTATAATTAGAATACTTGCACTATAGCCAATATCAGCCTGTCCTTTTCAAGAGGCAACTTCATGTTTTTTCGACTTCTTAACGGCGTGATCACTATTGGTGCATTTTGCATTATCGCTGAGCAAACAACGAATTTTTGAATTGTCTCTGTGCTCTCTAGTGGGTCTCCCGTTACTCTTCAAAAGTAATTTGTACTTCAAGCTGTATATTTTATTTTGTGTTAGGCTTCTATTTCATCCAATGTGTTTAAACAGGCTTGTTTAGACAAGCAACTCAGATACATATTTTTCTTTGATTAAAGTCTTTTTTACTCGGTATACACAGCTTATAGCGAATCTCTACGTAAAAAATTGACTCACCAATCTGAGATAAAGCTGGATTTTCATACATTTGGCATTTAAATTGCTAGCACAATTTTAGATCCCATTTTTCAGGTTTACCTGAGCACTGTACAGCATGCCTAAACTGAAAATCGCCTTGATTGACGACAATCAAGAACGCGCACAATTTATTCGTACATCCCTTATCGAACATGATTTCGATGTAGTTGCCTGCCTGATTATAGATCACTTGAATATTAATCGCCTTGAGCAATTAAATGCAGACGTTATTTTATTAGATATGGATCACCCACAACGGGATATTATTGAAAGTTGCGTGAGCCAGTTCAACTTACCTACTGTTTTATTTACTAAAAACAGCCATAAAGACACGATTAAAAGTGCCATAGATGCGGGTGTTACAGCTTATATTGTGGATGGTATAGACCCGTCAAAGTTAAAAAGTATTTTAGAAATATCTATCGAGCAGTTTCGTAAACACAAAAAGCTACTTTCCGATTTACAAGATACTAAAAATAAACTTGCAGACCGTAAAGATGTAGAGCGTGCAAAGGTATTACTTATGCAACTACACGACCTGTCCGAAGATGATGCTTTTCAGCTACTACGTAAAAATGCCATGAGCCATCGTATGACTATTGGTGAAATGGCAAGACGACTGTTGGATGCTCAACAGCTTCTACAATCTCAATTCAAGGACTAAGGCATGGCTCATTTAGAAAAGACGCAACTTCAACTGGGCTATATTCCGCTTTTAGACTGTGTTGCTTTATTATGGGCAAAACAACGAGGTTTTTTTGAAGAAGTCGGTTTAGATGTAAGCTTAGTCAAAGAAGCTTCTTGGGCGAGCTTAAGAGACCGTTTAGCTTTTGGTTTTCTTGATGCAGCCCATTGTCTATCTGCGATGTTACCTGCGGCTGCACTGGCGCAGGATCAACTCGGTATTCCACTACAAACACCGCTTGTTCTGAGCTATAACAGTGCATTTATCAGTTTGAGCCAAAAGCTCTGTTATGCACTAAACATTCAAAAAAATGACGATGCAGCAGTGACTGCACATAAATTTTATACTGCAATGCAGCATAAACAACAGCTGGCTATTGCACATGTCTTTAAGCAATCTATCCATCATTATTGCTTACGTGAATGGCTGGCATTGGCCAATCCTGATTTTGCGAAACATGTTCAACTACGTACACTTCCCCCACCCTACATGGTAGAAGCCATTTCAAATCAGCTCATTGAGGGATTCTGTGTCGGAGAACCATGGAACACTCAAGCTGAAATTCAAGGTTATAGCCAAATTATTGCAACTGGAACAGACATTATTCCGCGGGTTGCAGATAAGGTTTTGGCAGTCACGCAAGAATGGGCCATATCCAATCCAAATACACTTTCAGCCTTAGTCCAAGCTATAGAAAAAGCCCAAGATGAACTCAAAAAAATGGAAAATTTTGAAGCTGTATGGCAGGTTCTGGTCGATTACAACATCATTCGTTTCCCATGTTCTGATAGTGTACATGTTGAAAAATATTATCTAATTCAAAGTATTATTCGCGGCTTTATTAGAGAACATGCTTTGCCACAAGTTTCAGACTTCATTTGGCTTACCGAGCAAATGCAAAAATGGGATGATGTGGATTTAAATAATGATGAAATCCGCAGAATTAGTGATAACTGTGTCATTTCACCAAAACTTAATTTTTAAATTATTACGAAATGTAAACCGAGTTGTAATTACGCACCATTTTAGAACATCTATTTTAAATAATATTATGAAGTAAATCTAAGACCTAACTTGACCGACTTTTTAAAGGAAATCTTTCCTTGGCTTCTGTCTATCTGGCCTTGCTATTTACTTAAACTTAAAGCGATGTAAGCTATTTTTTCAAACATGAAAACAATAGATAAATGAGTCATGATGACTACTGATACATAGAACATCAAACTAACCGATGAATAATGGAGGTGAATTATGTTTACCGAGGAAAATCGCCATGTATCTTTATTGCATGCGATTAATAAAATACTGATTAAAGACTGGGACCCACTATGTATTTATCGTAATCCAGCTCTACAAGATGAATATGAAGAATACTTACCTAATTTATTTCGCTTTATCTGTGAAAAATCCAGTGAAACTGAGATTTTTGAGTATTTATGGTGGATTGAAAATAAAGTCATGGAAGTCAAAGCCAATAGAACACACACGATGAAAATTGCTCATTTATTGAAAAATTTACAAGAAACTTAGTTGATCATTGTGCAATGATAAATCAGCACCTAAAGCAAAAAACCGCACAATGCCAAAAGCAAAGTATTGAGTTTATTTCCAACCATCAAAACCACTTAGGCAGGGCTGTTTTCCGTGCACTTTAATGCTTCACGGCCACCACAAATCAAATTTCGCTGCTGTGTAGCGATATCGCTATATAAGCTGACACATGATCAACGGCACCAAACTTTTATGGTCCTGCACTAAAATGGCAAATAAAAATGGCCATGATCAGCAATACTGACCATAGCCACGTGATATTGATTACTAAAATAATCAACCAACATCGGCGAATCGAATATACGTACTTAGAATGATCCGCCATATACATTACAGCTTGCGATACATTTGACCACTCAGCACCAATATAGATCAGTGCGAACTAGCCTTTAGATCGAAGTTAAACCGTTCAATCCATTTCGCATCAGACTCAACTCGTAACATATAGCCTTATGCAACGTGTTTTTTCACCAGTACTGCACCAACAGAATAACCTGCACCAAATGAGCACAGGATGCCATATTCACCATCATTAACTTGGTCTGCTGTGCGGTGCAACGCAATGATAACCCCTGCGGATGAGGTATTTGCAAACTCATCTAAAATGATTGGCACTAAATCGGGTTGAGCATGTTCTTTGCCCACAACCAATTTTAAAATCAATTCATTCATGCTGGCATTGGCTTGGTGCAACCAGAAACGTTTCACATCAGTCGGTGCAATATTGTTTTTCTCAAGCTGCGCTGTAATCATTTTGGCAACCAGTGGACAAACTTCTTTGAACACTTTACGACCGTCTTGAGCGAAACGATTATTTTCAATGTCTGCATCGACTTCACTTAAGTTTAAGAAACCAAAGTTATTGCGGATGTTATTTGAAAACTGTGTGAATAAATTAATGTCTTCAATTTCAAAACCAGTTTTGCTGTCGGTTTCTTCAATGATTGAAGCCGTTGCGACATCACCAAAGATAAAATGGCAGTCCCGTGAACGGTAGTCGGTATGACCAGAGGTGATTTCGACATTCACCAATAATACACGGCGTCCGCCTGCTTTGATTGCATCATAGGCTTGTTTAATGCCAAAAGTTGCTGCCGAACACGCCACGTTCATGTCGTAGGCATAGCCTTGAATACCAAGTGCAGTTTGAATTTCAATTGCAACCGCAGGGTAAGCTCGTTGTAAGTTTGAGCATGACAAAATCACGACATCAATATCTTCTGCAGTTACGCCTGCATTTTCCATCGCTTGTTTCGCTGCGATCACGCCCCATTCGGCTTGAATCGAGAGTTCATCATTTGAACGCTCATGTAACAATGGACGTAAACGCTTCGGATCTAAGATCCCTGTCTTCTCAACCACATAACGACGTTTTACACCAGATGCTTTTTCAATGAACTCTGCGCTTGACCCACGACGG
>NZ_DKIK01000080.1:1816-2908 GCF_002454215.1 Acinetobacter sp. UBA6720 | reverse complement strand
TTGAGTGTTAAATTGATGGGTAATACCTGTTGAAATTGAATCAAACTCATTGCTTTGAATATGTTTTTGATCATCAATTACATAACTGCTATTGGTCCACATCAGGAAGCGTCCGTCGCCTTTGATATGGTTATAGTCTGCTTTGAGAAAAGTTTTTGGTGTTAACTGATATTTTCCACCGATGCCGACACCCCAAGCCCACTCTTCATCTTGACTAGTTTTCTTTTCAGCGACAAAACTACGTCCTGAAAGCATAGAGCCATTGGCAAACTTATGATTTAAACGTCCAACAAAGGCAGGTAAACGCATTTCATTATCAGGATCAGAGCTTGCTGTATATTTAGGATCTTCTACTGCTAGAGCAAAGCTGGTATTTGCCGTAATATTGTCACTATAACGAACCAATGGTGAGCGTTGTAATGCTCCGCCTACATAGGTCGCAGCATCAATCGTTTCTGGATAATATTCAGGTGCGATAAATGTGGACCATGTCTGACCTAATAACCATTTATCAAAGGTTAAATAGGCATGACGGATACGGAATTGATCGCGTGATGCGCTACCAAAGAAGTCCATTTCTAATTTTCCACCGACATCGCCCATAGCAGTCGGTGTTTTAAAATTTAGACCTATCCGAGAAACACTTGCAGTGCTATGCAAACGATCTTTTTGTTGCGCTTCTTCAGCTGTCCCTTCTAATGGTACACCGCTAATGTTGTTGTACATCGTAGATGCGCCTTTGGCTTGATAAGATGCATCCGCACGCAAATAACCATATAAATTAACCTCTGCACCAGATTTGGTGAGTGATAATTTCGGCGTTGTTGTTTGAACAGGTTCAGATGTCTGTGCAACCATGACCTGAGTAGTGGGCTGAGCAGGCGGAGTTTGCTGGACATAATTTTGCAGCATTGCACGCAACTCTTTTACTTCTTGACGAAGTTGTTCTATTTCTGCATTTTCTGAGCCTGCATAACTTCCAGACATGGCAGTGAGTACAGATAGTGCTAAAACACTTTGTTGAACCGTTAAGATGAATCTTTTCATTAAAATCAATTTCCTTGTTTCATGAACTTTACTTTTCAAGTTCAT
>NZ_DKIK01000080.1:0-1718 GCF_002454215.1 Acinetobacter sp. UBA6720 | reverse complement strand
TTTAAAACCTAATGTTCTGATTTTATTTGGTTTTACCTCCTTTCATTGTTTTGTTTAACGCTTTATTTAGACAAAAAGAACCTCACAATAACTATAAAAGTCACTGTTAATTGAACATTTGGTAAAAATAAAAGCTAAATTATTCTTCTAATCATTTATTCCATTATGAATGAGTCCCTTGGGTTATGAGGCTTGAGCAAACTCGGCAATTTCTGCCTTTTTCGCAATCAAACCCTGATACATTAAGATTTGACTATATGAGTGCACGTCTTCAAAACCAATGCCTTGAAGTCGTTGCTGATATTCACTGAATGAAATAGTGAAAAAGTCATTTTCCATGCGATCAAACATTTTTTGGCATTGCAATTCAGTTAAACCTTGAGCCATACATAAATAACGTAAAGCTTGTAGATGCTGAGGATTGCTGCAAGGCATCAAATCATAGGTCAATAGCAGTCCACTATTTTTCAAACAACGATGAATACTGCTGTAGAAGTCAGTTTTTTGTTCATCTGCTATAAAGTGCGCGACTAAAATAGAAAGTGCAGCATCAAAACCAGCACCTTCAGTTAAAGCAAAGTGATCACCATGTACAAATTGTACCTGTGCAGACTTCCCCATTTGTTTGACACGTATTTCTGCTTTTTCAAGCATAGCTAAGGAAGGATCAAGGGCAGTAAATTTCCAATTAGGATGTCTATTTAGCAGATATTCCAACTCATAACCTGTTCCACATCCAACAATAAGTATGTGTGCAATTGGTTGAAGTACAGACTGTAAAATGGCATCCACTTGTTGATGAATGATTTCATATCCAGGAATTAACTTACGGATATGCTGATCATATTCTTCAACGATCTTTGGACTATTAAAATCTTTTGCCATTCACTGTGATCCTTTTCCTTATGACTTTAAAATGCTGTTTTTTTCTATGCGATGTAAGACATCATTTAGTCGAATACGTTTCCAGTTAAATTCAGTTCAGCACGCATAATTTCCTGTAACTTAAACTTCTGCGCTTTGCCTGATGCAGTCATAGGAAATTCATTAAAGAATTTTACGTAACGAGGCACTTTATTATGTGAAATGTGTTCCTTACAGAAACTACGGATGTTGTCTTCATTGGTCTGATGATGTTCATGCAAAATAATACAAGCACATAGTTCTTCACCGTAACGCGTATCAGGTAGACCAATCACTTGCACATCACAGATCGCAGGATGGGTATATAAGAAGTCTTCGATTTCTTTAGGAAAGAGATTTTCTCCACCACGAATGACGACATCTTTGATGCGACCTTTGATTTTGACAAAGCCTTCAGCATCCATCTCCGCAATGTCACCTGTATGCATCCAACCTGCGGCATCAATTACTTCACGGGTTTTTTCTTCTTCACCCCAATAGCCTGCCATTACCGAGTAACCTCTGACGCATAGCTCGCCTAAGGTTCCTTGTGGTACGAGTTGCCCTTCAGGATCGACAATTTTGATTTCGACATGTGGATGAACATGTCCAACCGTACTGACGCGTTTATCAATGGTGTCACTCACTGAGCTTTGTACGCTGACAGGTGAAGTCTCAGTCATGCCATAACAAATCGTGATTTCTGACATATGCATACGATCAATCACACGCTGCATAATTTCACGTGGGCATGGGCTTCCCGCCATGATCCCTGTACGTAAACTAGATAAGTCAAATTCATTAAATTGTTCATG
>NZ_DKIK01000143.1:0-22041 GCF_002454215.1 Acinetobacter sp. UBA6720 | reverse complement strand
GTCCTGTTATTACTGGAGAGTTGCCGTCTTGAGCCTCACATCACGTTTAAAAAAACAAATTTTCATTCAGGCACAACGTGTTGTACCGCAACATCAATTATCACGTGTCGTGGGTAAAGTTGCAGCCAGTGAAAACCCGATTGTGAAAAATGCAGTCATCACGGCTTTTAAAGCGCAGTACGGCATTGATATGTCGATTGCGGAGCAAAGCAATGCACTGAAGTTCAAATCTTTTAATGAGTTTTTTACCCGTGCATTAAAAGAGGGTGTGCGTGATATTGATACTGATGTGACCAGCATTGTGTCGCCTGCCGACGGGGCTATTTCGCAACTGGGTCCAATTGTAGAAGGTGATATTTTCCAAGCCAAAGGGCAGAAGTTTACTGTTGATAATTTGATTGCGGATCCGCAGTTGGCTGAACCGTTTAAAAATGGTCAGTTTGCAACAGTATATTTATCACCTAAAGATTATCATCGTGTGCATATGCCATTTGCAGGGACATTGACGGAAACGTTGTATGTACCGGGTGAATTGTTCTCGGTCAATCAAACGACTGCTGAAAATATTCCAGGCTTGTTTGCCCGCAATGAACGTATGGTCTGTTTATTTGATACAGAAATCGGTCGTATGGCCGTGGTTTTAGTCGGTGCCATGATTGTGGCGGGGATTGAAACCGTTGCAACTGGCAAGGTGAAACCTACGGGCCGTTTAGAGTTAAATCAGCATCAGCTGTTCTTGGATAAAGGTGCTGAACTGGGTCGCTTCTATTTGGGTTCAACCGCTGTGGTACTGTTTGAAAAAGACAAAATGACGTGGGATGCAGCCTTTAAAGCCAACTCGACTGTGGTGATGGGCGAAGCGATGGGACACACGCTTTAATCGTTTCAGCTCTCGGTCTCTGTCTTTGTTAAACGGAAGATGAGTGACAAAAAAGCACCGATATCGGTGCTTTTTTCATACTTTTGAAGAAAGGCTTATTCAGGATTATAGGTGCGTTCTTTGGGGAAAATCACTTTAAAAATAGAGCCTTGGTTTTCTTTAGATTCAATCTCTAAATGTGCTTGGTGCTGCATCAACACGTGTTTCACAATTGCGAGTCCTAAACCTGTGCCACCCGTTTGTCGACTACGTGCACTGTCGACCCGATAAAAACGTTCGGTTAAACGTGGTATATGTTTGGGATCAATACCGATACCTGTATCTTCCACCGTGAAATAAGCTTGTTCACCATTGTCGTGCCAGCCCATGGTCACGGTTCCACCTTTTGGTGTGTATTTGATGGCATTGGTAATCAGGTTACTAAACGCACTGGCCAACTCCATATCAGAACCGATCAAGTCGCAGTGACTGTCAATGTCAAGATTCAGCGTATGACCATAATCAATATTATAGGCATGTGCATCATCATAGAGTTGGTTCATCAAACTAGGCATATCAATGATTTGATTTTTTGCGATCTGCTTGTCGTTTTCTAAGCGTGACAATAACAGTAAATCATTCACCAAGGCATTCATACGTTTGGCTTGGGCTTGCATTTGGTCAAAAGCCCGCTTCCAACGTGGGTTGAGGTCTTCTTGGTCTGTAAAAGTCTCAATATAACCACTAAGTACCGTCAGCGGTGTGCGTAGTTCATGCGAAATGTTATCGACAAAGTCTTTACGCATTTGTTCAAGATTGTGCATGCGGGTCACGTCATAGGCGACCAGTAAGCGACTTTCACCCCCAAATCGAGTCATTTTGACCTGAACATAATGTTCATCAAAGCTGGATGACTTCATTTTTAAGCCGTCTGGTGCAGCATCAATATTATTGTAATAATCCACAAAATTCGGTTGGCGTAATAAAGTCAAAATATTGCGGCCACGATCATTTTGTTCAATGCCCAATAAACGCTCTGCGGCAGGGTTCCACCATTCAATTTGTTGCATGTCATCGACCAGTACCACAGCTTCTTGTAAAGCGACCAAGGATGACTGTGCTCGATCAATCAGTCCAACCATTTCCGCCTGTACGATTCGTTCTTGGCGCTGGGCACGGTAGACATTGAACAATAGTGCTCCCCAAATGCCCCCCAAGTTGGGTGGAACTTCATAGGGACGGTTAGAAATCCAGTCATTGACCAAATACAAAGAGCGCATTTGCAGAATAAAAAAAACGGCAAAGGCAACCGCGATACACGTCCAAAAATAACCAACGCCAAAGCCAATCAAGCTCGCAATCAGCAAGAAAAAGGCAAGCAGACGTAAGTCCTGTTTGGCAAAGCCCCATAAACTGCTGTATCGCGTTTTTTTATGTTCGCGTGCAAGTTCTGGGACTGGGTAGGGTTCATACATAAAAGAAAATTAACCTAGAGCGATATCCGCACGTGTAGAGAATCTATAACCTGTACCACGCACTGTTTGTACAAAGCGATCAGCAGCATAAGGCTCAAGCACTTTACGTAAACGACGAATATGTACGTCAATGGTACGGTCTTCAATATACACGTTTCCACCCCAAACTTGGTCAAGAAGTTGAGCACGGGTATAAGCACGCTCAGGATGGGTCATAAAGAACGCCAATAAACGGTATTCTGTTGGTCCCATATCTAGAATATGGTCACCGAAACTCACTCGTTGGCTGACAGGGTCTAAGATTAAGCCATTGGCATCAATTGATTTTTCACCACTGAGGGCATTGGCACGACGTAGAACTGCTTTAATTCGTGAAACTAATTCACGGGTCGAAAACGGTTTGGTCATGTAGTCATCTGCACCAGCATCCAGACCTTGTACTTTATGGTCTTCTTCACCACGCGCCGTGAGCATAATCACTGGAATTTCAGAGAGATTTTCATCACGTTTCAGGCGGCGGCATAGATCTACACCGCTGACCCCGCCAGGCATCATCCAGTCGAGTAAGATCAATGCAGGACGCTGATCCACAATCATTTGGTGGGCTTGTTTTGCATCTTCTGCTTGTAAGCATTGAAAGCCTGCCATATCCAACGAGGTGTGAATCATTTCTCGAATGGGAAGTTCATCATCGACGATTAAAATGTAGTCATCTTTCACAACGCAATATCCTATTGTAGGTAACGGCAGGCCGTTTTAATTTTATGACAGGCTTATTACAAAGATTAATTATGACAGTATCATTGCAAAAAACAGACGATTGATGAAATTTGCAAAAAAATGTGACAAAAAATCGTCATATTTGATTAAAAAATTAATGGAAGTTTAATCTAAAATTTATTTAAAAGTGCAGATGCAATCCAAATTGAGCGTCTTAGATATCTAGTTTTGCACGTGTATTGGGGTCTGAAAAGGTTTCTAAGAGTGAAATAAACACAATACGGCTTGAAGATAGAACCTCTTCAAAGGATTGTTTAAAGCCACTGACCACCCAGCGGATTGCAATTTGAGTCACATAACCATTCAAGCCTGTCGCAACCAGTGAAATTTCACGTTCAGAACGGTTAATTTGCGGCATCATCAGCATTACAAAGGCTTGAATCATTCGGTCAAAACGGGTCATGGTTTCATGAATGGTGGCTTGATTATGTAATTCTTGGACCAACATCGCGTCAATATAAATAATCCGTGCCATGCGGGGATTGTCTTTTAGTGTAGTGAGCAAAGCACGTAGTCCAGCATCAATCATTTTATGTGGATCAGATGAGGCTTGCATGATAGCTTGCATGACGTTGTGCTGTAACTCATCAATTAGTTTTAAAAAAATGGTTTGAAACAGTTGCTCACTTTTTTTAAACGATTCATAAAAATAACGTTCGGTGAGTTTGGCTTCATTACAAATATCTTTCACTGTTACAGCAAAAAAACCGTGAGTACCATAGGCTTCGATCCCTGCTTCAATCAGTTTTTCACGACGTAGCTGTTTACGCTCAGAAAGTGATAAGCCTTTGAATTGGCGTTCTTTGGTTTTATTGTGATCGCTGTTTTGTTGTATTTGTTCAGATGCAGTCATCAGGTTTCATCGCCTTATTAAAGCCAAGATTTGCTGTAGTTTAACAATAAACAAGGTCTGTACCTATGCGTAAGCAAAGATCTTTGTTGGGTTTTCATGGACTTGACACTTTTAGCTATCAAATTTATGACAATTGATATTGTCAATTATAAAAAAAGCATCTACAGTCGATGTACAAAGATAAAGGATAAGCAAAATCTCATGAAGAATTTTAAGAATAAAGTCGCAGCAATTACAGGCGCAGGGTCGGGTATTGGACAACAATTGGCACTTTTATTGGCCAAGGCGGGCTGTCATGTGTCATTGAGTGATGTCAATGAACAGGGTCTGGCGAAAACAGTTGAATTACTGCAAGGTAGCAATGTACGGGTTACCACGAAAAAATTAGATGTCTCTGACCGTTTGGCGATGAAAGCATGGGCTGAAGAAACGGTACAGAATCATGGTTCAGTGAATATGATTTTTAATAATGCAGGGGTGGCTCTGGGTTCAACGGTAGAAGGGGCATCTTATGAAGAGCTAGAATGGATTGTAGGGATCAACTTCTGGGGTGTAGTCTACGGCACCAAAGAATTTCTGCCGTTTATTAAGAAAACAGGCGATGGACATATCATCAATATTTCAAGCTTGTTTGGTTTGACTGCTCAACCGACCCAGTCTGCCTACAATGCAACTAAATTTGCAGTACGTGGTTTTACGGAGTCACTACGCCAAGAGCTGGACATGGAAAACTCTGGTGTGAGTGCTTTGTGTGTGCATCCAGGCGGGATTCGAACCAATATTGCCAATGCTGCCAAAGTGAATGACAGCTTGCGTAGCATCGGGATGAATCCAGACAAGTCTGCACAGACTTTCAATAAACTACTACGCTGCCCACCAGAAGAAGCGGCACGTCAGATTTTAGAGGCCGTACAAAAAGATAAACGCCGTTTATTGATTGGCAATGATGCGAAAACGCTAGATTTGATCCAGCGTATTTTACCGACGGGCTACCAAAAAGTGACCGCTTTTGCGACCAAATTAAGCCAAAGAAAGTCTTAATATCGTGATAAAAAAACCCGCCTTGGCGGGTTTTTTTATGCTTCATTTTTGATGGATATCTGAAAGAATGATGCGTGGCGTGCGTGTAAGCAGGGCAGCAAAAATCCTATTTTAGATGAGCGTTTCAATAGTCTTTTTCTTCCAGACTAATTGATAGTACAGTCCTTGCATAATGCATAAGCTGACAAAGGCCAGTGCATAAGCATACCAAATACCTTGTAGTCCCCACCATTCACTAAACATATAGGCACAGGGCACTTCGATCGCAATAATCGCCACGATATTGATGACCATTGGCATGGTGACTGTACCGCTAGCCCGCATGATGGAGGCAAAAATGGCGCTTGCACCAAAGAATAAAATCGACCACAGTACAATAAACAACAACTGTTGCCCCAACTCAACTACCGCATGGTCAGTGATAAAGAGTGCCATGAGATATTTGGAAAAGAGGTAGGCCAACACCACCAAGGAGCCTGTAATAATGATGTTCATGCTGAGCGCTGTACGCGTGACTTTGGCCAATAACTCGGACTTGCCCGCACCAATGGCTTGAGCACCAAAAATGGATGCGGCAATCGCAATTGAAAGTGCAGGAAATTGAATATAGTTTAGGACTTGGTTGACTGCGCCATAAGCAGCTGTTGCATCTGCGCCGTGACGGTTAACCAGACCAACAATTACAAGGCCTGCCACGGAAGTGGTGATCATTTGAATGCCAGTTGGAATCCCCAAACGCAGAATAATTTTACTCAGTTGACGGTCAAAGCGAATATGGCTGAGCATTTGTGCATCAAGTCTTAGAGGGTGCTGCTTATAGCCCAAATAGAAATATAAAAACACCAAAACAGAAACGAAACCTAAGGTTGTTGCAATGGCAGGTGCAACAATCCCGAGTTTAGGAAAACCAAAATAGCCAGCGATGAGAATCGGTGTGACACAAAGTCCAATCAAAATGGTCATGCCAGAGGCGATGAGTGGCGTGGTGCTGTCACCGACACCACGTAAAATTGAGGTATAAATAATATAAATAAATAATAGTGGGCTTCCAGCCAACATCCATCGTACATAAGGCAAGGATAGGTGCATGACATTTTCATCTATGCCCAAAGCCGATAAAATTGGACGTGCGAAAACTACCCCTAAAAAGGCAATAAAACTGCCTCCAATCAAGGTCATGAATAGCGTAGATCCAACCACTGCACGAACTTTCTCAATATTTTGTGCGCCCCACGCTTGGCCGATGAGGACTGTAGAACCCGCAGAAAGACCAATCACGAATGCCATTAAGCAAAACAGAATGGGGAAGAAAACAGCAACTGCAGCAATCGCCTGTACCCCCATCATCTGTCCGACGAAAACAGTGTTGATGGTTCCAGACAGATTTTGCAGAATATTGGTCGCAATTAAAGGCATCAAGAAAATGAAAAAGGCTTTCCATAGCTTTTGTTGTTGCACCAATGGGTTGTGTGCTGACATAAGTCATCCTGAAGGTCATTTTTATTACATTTTTCAGTCTTACCCTAGCATAGTTCTGTGCTGAAAAACCGATGTATTTCAGTAAGCAAAGGCGAGTTTCGAATAGAGTGTGGCGGTCAAAAAATTAGACTTTCTGCAAAATTTCGGTCGCTTGTGCCAGCGTTTGGTCAGTCTTAGCAAAGCAAAAGCGAATCAGGCGTAGTGCTTCGGGTGCCTGCTGATAAAACACCGAAACAGGGATGCCAACAATGCCATGCTGCTCTGCCAGAAAGTGGCAAAATTCAACATCGCTTAAATCGGGCCGAATGTGGCTGTAGTCCACATTTTGAAAGTAAGTGCCTTGAGAAGGTAGCCATTGAAAGCGTGAGCCAGTTAAACCCTCAATAAAACGATCGCGTTTTGCTTGATAGAATCCCGCTAAGTTTTGAATATGTTCAGGATGTTGTTGCATATAATTGGCCAAAGCCAGTTGTACAGGGGTGACTCCGCAAAAGTTGGCAAACTGATAGACCTGTCGGAATAATTGCATCAGTGCTGGTGCGGCAATGCAGTAGCCAGTTTTCCAACCCGTTACATGAAAGGTTTTGCCAAAGGAACCCACCACCACACTGCGTTCACGCAGTTCAGGAAAAGACAGTGCCGAATAGTGACGTTGACCATCAAATACTAGATGTTCATAGACTTCATCGGACAGGACTAAAATATTGGTGTCGCGAATCAGTTCAATCAGGGTGAGCCAATCTTGCTTGTTCCAAATGGCACCACTCGGGTTATGTGGTGTGTTGATAATGATCAGTTTGGTTTTGGCAGTGATGGCTGATTTGACTTGCTCCCAATCCACCGAAAAATGTGGTGCATGCAGAGGGAGGTGAACGGCCTTACCCCCAACCAAAGCGACACTGGGTGCATAGCTGTCATAACTGGGGTCAAAAATGATGACTTCATCGCCCGCATGAACCACGGCTTGAATGGTGGCAAAAAGGCCAATGGTTGCACCTGGGGTGATGGTAATTTCAGTCATCGGGTCAAGCTGAATCTGATCGCGCTGTGCAAACTGCTGTGCCAGTTGTTCGCGTAATAACCAGACCCCATCGCCCGGAGCATATTGATTGAACCCACTTTGTGTGGCCTGTGCTAAAGCATCCAGCAGTTCAGAGGGGGCTTCGAAGTCTGGAAAACCTTGGGATAGATTTAGGGCATTTAAGCGCTGTGCCATGGCAGTCATGGTGCTGAAAATAGTGATGCCCTGTGCGGGTAGTTTGGATGTAGGTAATTGAAGCATAAATCTTTATAAGTATTTAAATATTCATCCAAAATAGCACAGTAGGCCACTTTTTCTTATGCAAATTTTGCATGTAGGGCAGGGGTGAAGCATGCATTTTTGTGGATTGCTTTTATAAGAGCAGTTCAACCGCCGCGCGAATAATCCCCAGCGCTAAGCCAATAAATGCACCGACCACCACGCCATTGACTCGAATCATATGTAAGTCACCACCAACTTCATTTTCGATTTTGTCGATCATGACACTGGAGTCCCATTCGTGGATGCGTTCACTGATAAAACGAATCACTTTTTCACTGTATTGATCGCTTAGATTGACTGCAATGCCGCTTAAACGCTGATTGAGTAGATCTCGTACAGCTTGATTGGAGATGATATTTTCACCAATCTGTTGAATGGATACGCGGATGTTGTGGGCAATGCCTGAGTCGGTTTTTTGTAGATCTTGTTTTATGGCATCACATAAAATGGCGACGGCACCACTAATAAAATTCAGTACTTGTGGACTATCCAATAGAGCATCTTTGGTTTGGTTCAAGTGTTGGCTGGCTGTACTGTTGGCATCTGCCAGTTCGAGCATGAGTTCATGTCCCATCGCTTCAATTTTTTGACGCCATGGATGTTCTGGATCTGCCAGCATTGACTCTACTCGTTGAATGAGTGAGTCAATGGTTCTTTGCTGAACATCTATCCCAATCCAACTGGCTCCTTTGGCCAACTTCCAGACCCCGAGTTCTTTGAACAAGGTTTGAGTCAGCTCGCGACTTTGTTCAGGGTGTTGGGTCATCCAGTCATGTGCTAAATCGAGGCCGCGTTGTAATACATCCTGATGGAAATCATTTTCCAGTATGGCGCGTAGCATTTCACTGGCCAAATGATTAACTTGGGTATTACGCACCCATTGCACGCTATTACTTTGAATAAAACGGCCAATTTGTTCTTGCCCCACAAACTCAAATACTTTAGGCACGGTTTGTTGAATCACTTGGGTGATTTGTAGATTGTTTTGCGGGTTGGCGAGCCATTGACCCACTGCCAAAGACAGGTCGGTACTTTGTAAGCTTTTTTCCACCACTTGGGGTGAAAGAAAATTCTCTTGTACAAAACGCCCCATGGATTCAGCAATCCGTGCTTTGTTACGAGGGATGATTTCGGTGTGGTCGCGCAAAAACTTTGGAATGGGCATTTTCCCAAAAGGGTTACGAAACAGCACAGTAATCGCATACCAATCTGCTAAACCACCGACCACACCTGCTTCAGCAGATAACATCAAAATATGAATGATCCACACTTTGTCTGTCGGGACAAACTTAGCAACTACCATCAGCAAAAGCCATGTCACGACTGCAGTGATGAGAGCAATAGTGGCAAAGCGTTTACTGCGTTGTAGGTTAGAAGACGTCGTTTGTGTTTCATTCATAGGCGAACTCTATGTCTTACTTTGTTTTGGTTGTGGGCGCTGGCGTTGTGGGTTCAGGTGGTGGCAAAACCTCGCCTGTTGGGCTTAGGCCATACTTTCCACCCAATGACTGTAAAATCAGCGTGGCGTCAAAGGCATCACTTGGTGCCGATTTTTGGTCTTTAAAGCATTGAATGCTGTATGACACTTGCACAGGGTCAATGTTTACAAGACGTGGTGTGTCATAGAATGGGTCGGGCCAGAAACCTGGGTGGCGTGAGTAATAGCCGTAGGGATAATAAGGCATTGGGTTAGAGTAAACCACGGCCTGCCTTGGTGCTTGATTCTGATTGCTTGGGTCATTCAACACTTTAAAGAAGCGATAACCATTTTGTACGGTGGTTTGTGCGGCTTTAACTAACGTGATTTCTTCAGCTGTACCATGGCTCATATTGAGACGTGCTTGAAAGCTGATTCGGTAGGTTGAGCTATTTAAAGGTGTGTTACTAAAGCGCCCCAATTGGTCGAAGGTTAAGGGTTTTGAGGGGGTAGAGGCACAACCCACTAAACTCAGACTAGTGGCCAATGCGCAGGCAATTAAAATTTTTGTCATGAGGTAGACTCCTTAGCACAGAGGGAGAAACCGAACAGTTAAAAATGGCTGTTGGGTTGCGTCAAAAATTCCAGTTCTTCTTGGCTTGAGTTACGTCCAAGGATTTGATTACGATGAGGATAACGTCCAAAACGGTCAATAATGACTTTGTGACGTTGTTCAAAGTCGAGATTGATCGGATTACCCAAGTCTTGGAACAATTTTAAAGCATATTGATGAATAAGTTTTGATTCACTATGCATAAAAGGCATATATAAGAAACTGCGTTGCGTCGCTGATAATTCGATATCTAATTTAAGTGAAATCGCTTCTTGTGCCAAAGCCAAAGCCAGCGCATCTTGAGCAAAGGCCAAAGGGCTGTTGCGATACAGGTTTCTCGACAGTTGATCGAGTACAATAATTTCAGCCAAACGTCCTTCAGCGCTACTGCGCCAAGACCAGAGCTCAGCATGTATGGCTTGCTCATGAATGCTCTTAAATTTTTCTTCGATCAGGGCATCAAAGGCATCATTTTGGCTAAACCACCAAGTTTGGTGTTGAGGATCAAACCAAAAGTCTAAAATTTCTTGATAATTCATAAAGTTTACAATTCTTTAGCATTTATTCTTCAATAGAATCACACTTTTGACATGTCTAATAGCGTAACTTTGTGATAAATATTTTCCGAAAAATAGAACAGATGGTTTACTTGAAAATAGGACTGGGTGTAATGTGCCGAGTTAAAATCACGTTATACTGATTTAAACTGATGATTTTATTTTATTCGTCGTGGTCGTTGTTTCTTCCAAAAAGTGAGATTGTAATGGGTCAACCCGCATCTAAATCTACAGCTGTGTTACCGACTTGGTTCAATTCATCACTTTTGCAAGGGATGTTACGCGGAATTGAGCGTGAAAGTTTGCGTATGCAAAGTAATGGCTTTTTATCTCAAGCTGATCATCCCCAAGCTTTAGGTTCTGCACTGACTCACCCACACATCACGACAGATTATTCAGAAGCGTTATTAGAATTTATTACCCCACCACAGCCGACTATTACTGAGGCCTTGGATTATCTAAAAGATATCCATACGGTGGCACATCGACACTTGGAAAGCGGTGAAAAATTGTGGCCCTTGTCAATGCCTTGTATGTTGGATGACGATGACGAAAAAATCCGTCTCGCTCAATATGGCACATCTAATATTGGAAAGTTTAAAACCCTATACCGTCATGGTTTAGGTGTTCGTTATGGGCGACGGATGCAAACCATTTCAGGACTGCACTATAATTTGTCCTTTCCCGATCAGCTGTTTGAACAATTACAACAACATGAGACAGATGAAGCGCTGAAAGCCTTGTCTGCACAGGATTATCGCAGTCATCGTTATTTTGGTTTGATCCGCAACTTTATTCGTCTCACGCCATTGGTGATGTTCTTGGTCGGGGCAAGTCCATCGGTCTGCCAGTGTTTTATGACAGGACGTGAACACCACCTATTGCCGTTGTTGCGCGGAACCTTATATTTGCCCTATGCAACTGCTCTGCGGATGGGACGTTTTGGTTATCAAAACTCAGCACAAAAGCAACTCGGGATTCATTATAACAATATCGACGGTTATCTCGAAGGTCTACAAAAAGCAGTCAAAACAGCTTATGCACCGTTTAGTCGTTTAGGCCTCAATGATGCGCAGGGCGAACCGATTCAGATTAATGATCATGTCTTGCAAATAGAAAATGAGTACTACAGTTTGGTACGTCCAAAGCAAGTACCACAAGCAGGGGAAACACCGTCCCAAGCGCTGAGTAATCGAGGCGTTGGTTATGTCGAGCTTCGCGCGGTGGATATCAATCCGTATAGCCCGATTGGAATCAATGAAGATACCGCTGGTTTCTTAGAAGTACTGGCACTGTATTGCTTACTGTTAGATAGCCCAGAACTTTTGTCCGCAGAGCAAGATCAAATCGAGAAAAACCAAGCGGAAGTGGTCAATCGTGGGCGCGCACCGAATGCCACAATTGCCGTGGGTGAGCAATCGTTCCCGATTGAAGCATGGAGTCAGTCTCATTTAGAGGCTATGCAAGAACTGGTTGTGTTGTTAGATCAGTGCTATGACACCACACTCTACAGTAAAGCAATGACAGTCATGCAACAGAGAGTGGCCGAAGTTGATGATACTTTGTCGGCACAGATGATCGAAGATACTTTGGAAGCGGGTGGGACATGGGGCTTTGGTAGCCAAATGGCCGCACAACATGCATCAAGTTATGAGCGTCATCAGCTGAGTGCAGAGACATGGGCTTATTTTGATGATTTGGCTACGGTATCTTTACAACAGCAAGCACAATTAGAGCAAGACAGCCAACTGAGTTTTGAGCAGTATCTTGCACAATTTAGATAAAAAATTAAGAGGATTAACCATGCAATGGAGTTATCGCTTCGTGAGTGGTGTGTTGGTTTTAGCCAGTATTATTGGTATGGCCTTTGCCTTGTATTTAGAGCATGGCCCTGCACAGTTGAACCCTTGCCCACTCTGTGTGTTCCAGCGTGTGGGACTGATTGGACTTGGGTTAATTTCACTGATTGCCTTTTTACATAACCCGGCATCAAATGGTTTTAAACGTTTTTATACGTTTCTTGGTAGTGTATCGGTCTTATGGTCTGCAGGTGTGGCAGCACGTCATGTTTGGCTACAAAACTTACCACCTGATCAAGTGCCGAGTTGTGGGCCAGGTCTGGATTATTGGTTAGACACCTTGCCTTTGCGTTCAGTGTTTGAACAGGTACTGACAGGTTCTGGTGAATGTGCACTTGTAGATTGGACGTTCTTGGGTCAGTCCTTACCTGTATGGTCTTTAGTGTTTTTTGTGGCACTGGCGTTGATTAGCTTGTGGCAGCTGTTCCGTAAATATCCGAACCACGCAAAGAAAAAATAATAAAGATAAAAAAGCCAACGTCATGTTGGCTTTTTTATGAGCTGTATGAGGGGGCTTAGGTCAGCGCAATACCCTCAAAATCATCCAGCCCAACCATATATTCATGCACCTGACCATATTCCGTTTCAGTTGGATTTGGATAGAACCAATGTACGATTTGCTCTGCCACACTGGCATGGGTATGCAGTTCAAAATGGTTTAAGCCATAGAAAATTGCTTTATGCGAATCAGGCACTTTCAATTGAAAGCGTGGATTCATGTGTTCGCCTAAAGCACTTTTTACACTAACTAGATAATCGCCAATCACATTCAGCGCGCGATATTTGCGCTTTTCAAATTCAATCGTACCTGCGATCAAGAATGTATTGATATGTGAGGGCAATGGGGCAGGTTTACGGTTGTCATCAACTTGACCAATACGTGCTTCATTGTGCTCCCAGTCGTCATCACGCACACTGCCATGACGCAAGTCTAGAATGCCATTACTGCGAATATTGACGACATGCCCGATAATTTTGACAAATGGGAAGCGCCCGAGTTTGTCTTGTAAATGAAAGCCAAAGCGTTCTAAAACTGCGCCATGGTGTGGAGAACCGATACAGACCATGTTTTCCACTACATGAATCCAGCTTTGCATATTCTGTTTGCCATAGAACAGTGCGCTGCGTGAAACCAGCCCACCCATGCTGTGTCCAATTAGATCAATTGAGCTGATACGGGGGTTACGGTTGAGCAAGTCTTGTAAAGTATTAGAAAAGCTACGTCCATTGGCTGAAATACGACGCCCTGTGTTGTAGTTCAAATACAACATCGTGTTTTGGGCACGTTGTGCCAACAGCTTTTCCCCAATACCGCCATAACGCGCTGTACTCCAGTACAAATGATTCATGCATAGACCATGAACCATAATCACCACACGGCCAGATAACTCACCTTGTTGGACAGCGCCATAATGATCATACAGCACCATAGGTAGTGCCACAGGGTTATGGTATTTGAGTAAATAGTCACCCAAAACACCATTCAGCGCCCCAACTAAATAATGCAAGGTTGGGGTTAAGGGTTTATGGTGTAAATTGGGAAATTTTTCAATAATATGGCGTAAACTCGGTGCCAATAAATAACTACCGTAGTTTTGTAGGGTATTGAAAGAAAATTGGTAAAGCTTCTCAATGTAGCGGGTAGATAGAAACTTTTTTGAGCTGGCCTCGTTCATCCCAAACAAACTGATTAAAATTTCACGCTGAATGGCCTGAATTAAATCATGGACAACGTCGCCTAGGCGCGTGGTAAGCAGCTGAGCAACCCCTTCAAGCACATCGGCTTGGCTGGGAGGAGTACGATCCCATTTACAATAGGTCTCGTGCAGAGGCGTTAAACTTGGCATTTTTTCTACCCTTGAGTTTCTGTGTCGGCAGGGACTTTATTTTTTTCAACGATCACGGTATAAATTCTTAGCACTCTAGCTTATCTAATTCATCTCGAATAACTTTTACAATAGCGATGAATGTAAGGTTGATCTTATTTTTTTGTCTGACAATATTCGATACATACAAAAAAAATCAGTCAGTTAAAAGGATCTCCTTTGAGTGCACAATATAAATGATGATGTGGAAGAGTAAATTTACAGCATGAATATAATTTATTTACATGGCTTTCAAAGCAGTTCTTCATCAATAAAAGGTCAATTGCTGAAACACTACTGTGAAGCCCATTCAGGGTGGCAAGTACATTTACCTGACTTGAATATGCCTCCGCATTTGGCCTTGGAAAAATTAACGGCTTTGATTCAAGAGTTGGATCAAGTGGTGCTCGTGGGGAGCAGTTTAGGCGGTTTTTATGCGACACAATTGGTCGCGAAGTTGGCAGTCCCTGCTGTGCTGATTAACCCTGCTATGCAACCATGGCAATTGTTCAGAGATTTATTTGGTGTGGCTCAGTTGCCTTATAAGGTGAATGAACATTGGACGCTGGATGATGCACAGTTGGATTATCTTGAGCAGATCGAACTGCCATTTGTGCAAGATGCAGACAAAATTTTAGTGTTATTGCAACAAGGCGATGAAGTTTTGGATTATCGTGACGCAGAGCGCTATTATAATGGCGCAGCGCTTGTGATTTCGGAAACGAAAGGCAATCATGCGATGGAAGATTTCGCAGACAAAATACCGATGGCATTACAGTTTTTATCGGACTGCTTAAAATAAGGAAACAGTACAACGTGTCTCAATATACGGCCCAATCCCTTGAAGTATTATCTGGTTTAGATCCGGTACGTCGTCGTCCTGGCATGTATACCGATACCACACGCCCAAACCATTTGGCGCAAGAGGTTATTGATAATGCGGTCGATGAGGCACTTGCAGGTCATGCCAATAAAATTACTGTCACCGTTTATAAAGATGGTTCGCTGTCGGTGGAAGACAATGGTCGTGGTATGCCTGTCGATATCCACCCTGAATATGGTCAAAGCGGCATTGAAATCATTCTGACCAAACTGCATGCAGGGGGTAAATTCAGTACTGACAACTATCAGTTCTCAGGTGGTTTGCATGGTGTTGGAATTTCCGTGGTCAATGCGCTATCTAGCCGAGTTGAGGTGGAAGTTCAACGTCAGGGCAACCTTTACCAAATGGCGTTTGAGCAGGGGGAGCCGACTGCGCCCTTGGTGGTATTAGAAGGTAAAGCACCGAAGCGTGCGACAGGGACTTCTGTTCACTTTTGGCCTGAAGCCAAATATTTTGATTCACCGAAATTTGCCCTGAAAGCGCTGAAGCATAATTTAAAAGCCAAAGCCGTTTTGGCTGCAGGCTTACAAATCAATTATGTTGACCAAATCAATGATGAAAAAATTGTTTGGCAGTTTGAGAATGGCCTCGTCGATTATTTGATGGATGAAATAGAAGATCGTGAGATTCTGCCTCATCCAGCCTTTGTGGCTACAGGAGATGCTGAGCGTGCCAGTGCCGAATTTGCCATTTGCTGGAATGTTGATGGCGGTGAGTTGGTTCAAGAAAGTTATGTGAACTTGATTCCAACCGCGCAGGGCGGAACCCACGTGAATGGCCTACGTTCAGGCGTGACCGATGCAATGCGCGAGTTTTGTGAGCTTCGTAGCTTATTGCCAAGAAACATGAAGCTTTCTGCTGAAGATGTTTGGGATGGTGTGAACTATATTTTGTCGCTCAAGTTCCAAGAGCCGCAGTTCTCAGGGCAAACTAAAGAACGTTTATCCAGTCGTGAAGCAGCAGGGATTGTCCAAAATATCGCCAAAGATGCTTTTGCACTGTGGTTAAACCAAAACTCCGATATTGCCATGCAGTTAGCGGAAATGGCGATCTCGAAAGCGGGTCGTCGTCTGAAAGCTGCGAAAAAGGTTGAACGTAAGAAGATTGTGGCAGGGCCAACATTACCCGGAAAACTGTCAGACTGTGTTGGACATACCTTAGAAGAGTCTGAACTGTTTATTGTGGAAGGGGATTCTGCGGGGGGGTCAGCTAAACAAGCACGCGATAAAAACTTCCAAGCCATCATGCCGATTCGTGGGAAAATCTTAAATACTTGGGAAGTATCTTCCGATGAAGTCTTGGCTTCGCAAGAAGTGCATAACATTGCGATTGCCATAGGAGTCGATCCGGGGTCGGATGATTTATCAGAACTACGTTATGGCAAGATTTGTATTTTGGCCGATGCTGACTCGGATGGTCTACACATTGCGACGCTACTGTGTGCTTTGTTTGTGAAGCATTTTCCTGTCTTGGTTGAAGAAGGACATCTGTATGTGGCGATGCCACCGCTGTATCGAATTGATGATGCCAAAGATGTGCACTATGCCTTGGATGATGAAGAGCTGGAAAGCATTTTGAAAAAATGTAAAACCAAGAACCCACAAATTACCCGATTCAAAGGTTTGGGTGAAATGAATGCTAGCCAACTACGTGAAACTACACTGGATCCGAATACACGCCGTTTGGTGCAGTTGGACTTGGATGATAGTCATTTCACCGCAGGTTTATTGGATAAATTGCTGGCTAAAAAACGTTCGAGTGACCGTAAAGAGTGGTTAGAGCAAAAAGGCAATTTGGCAGAGCTAGTGGTTTAAATTTATTATAAGTGCATCAAAAGCCCGCATATTGAACTGCACCCCGAAAGTTGGACACATTTAGTCTAACTTAGAGGGTGCTTTTTTATGGGCATATTTAATCTTCGGGTGCGCCTAATTTGTGCACAAATCTTAAAATAAAAGGGCAATAGTGGGCAAGATGGATTGATTTGGAACAAATGTTGTATACAAGCTTGTATGCATAAAAACAACAAAATGAGGTAAATTTAGGGTGCGTAGTGTGATTTTTTGTTTTATTTAAGGTATTGATAAATATTAAAAAATATGTGTTTTAAAGAATGTTGAAACCTTCATTTAGACCTGCTTGGCATAGAAATTGAATTGGCACCTATAGCGCTAATAACAATCATGCATTGAAAAATGCACCCTAAGTTTCAAGTTTGGAGAAAATGAGATGTTCCAACAAAAATTATTAACGAAGACATTCCTTGCAACTGCAATTATGGGGAGTATTGCTTTAACAGGTTGTTCAAAACCTGCAGATAAAGCGAGCACAGCAGCATCTGAACCTGTTGCCACAGCAGCGAGTGGTGACACCATTAAAGTCGGGATTTTACATTCACTTTCAGGCACGATGGCCATTTCTGAAACGTCTTTAAAAGATACGGCATTGATGACCATCAATGAAATCAATGCCAATGGCGGTGTACTCGGTAAGAAATTAGAACCTGTGGTGGTTGATCCTGCATCTGATTGGCCTTTATTTGCAGAAAAAGCACGTCAGCTGATTACCCAAGACAAAGTGGCAGTAATTTTTGGCGCATGGACATCCGTTTCTCGTAAGTCAGTTTTGCCCGTAGTGGAAGAGTTAAATGGTTTACTGTTTTATCCTGTGCAATATGAGGGGCAAGAACAGTCTAAAAACATTTTTTACACGGGCGCTGCGCCAAATCAACAAGCGATTCCTGCAGTGGAATACTTAATGAGTGAGGAAGGTGGCAAAGCTGAGCGTTTTGTTTTATTGGGCACAGACTATGTCTACCCACGTACCACCAATAAAATCTTACGTGCGTTTTTGAAGTCCAAAGGTGTGGCAGATGCTGACATCATGGAAGAGTATACTCCCTTCGGTCATAGCAACTATCAAACTATAGTGAGCAATGTGAAGAAATTCGCTGCGGGTAAGAAAACAGCGGTGATTTCAACCATCAATGGCGACTCAAATGTGCCGTTCTACCGTGAATTGGGGAACCAAGGTATCAAAGCCTCTGACATTCCTGTGATGGCCTTCTCTGTGGGTGAAGAAGAACTCCGTGGTATTGATACCAAGCCATTGGTTGGACATTTGGCGGCGTGGAACTACTTTATGTCAGTGAAGAACCCAACCAACACTGAATTTGTCAATAAAATGAAGCAGTATGCAGTGGAATATAAACTGCCGAATGCAGACAAAATCGTGACCAATGACCCGATGGAAGCTACCTATGTGGGGATCAATATGTGGAAGCAAGCTGTTGAAAAAGTAGGAACGACCGATGTTGATAAGGTTCGTGAAGCAATGGCTGGTCAAGAGTTTAAAGCACCTTCTGGCTATACCTTAAAAATGGATGCAGAAAACCATCACTTACATAAACCAGTCATGATTGGTGAGATTCGCGCAGATGGTCAGTTTGATGTGGTCTACAAAACACCAAGTGTGATTAAAGCAGAGCCTTGGAGCCCATATATTCCTAAATAATTGTCTTAAGTACTGAGCCTATAGCTTCGGCTGTGGGCTCTTAAATAAAAACATCCCGATACGGGACTTTTTAAGCAACCTTAAGGGAATATTTTATGAATCCAAAGATTTTTTGTGTCGCGATACTCTGCTCAATGGCACAGCTCATGAGTAACAGTGTTTGGGCTGAAAATACTGAACCCACTTCTCCTACACAAAGTGCATCAGCATCTAATGACGCCATTCAACGTTTTGTTAAAGCAGAATTTGCAGAGCGTCGTGCCATGCTGAGCCAGTGGCCGGGCACGATTGAAGAGTTTGATCGTCTCGTTGCATTTATTGAAAATGATGAGTTATACAAAGACAGTGCAGGCACGACATATATTTTAAAAAATAATGAGAAATTATTGAGTTATCCCGATGAGCAAGTGATTGAAACTTGGCCGGGTGATTTATCTCAAGTGACATTGGTCAATACTTTACGTAAAGCTTTAAACTTTGGTCAGGCACAAGCAAAATTAAAATCTGAAGACTTTTCTCAACGTTTAGAAGCGATTGATATTTTAGAAAATAATCTGTCCGAATTGAATATTGCACAGATTAATCAGCTCTATTTGAAAGAGCAAAATAACAAAGTCAAACAGCGCTTAGCACAGCTCAAAGCACGTTTAGATTTTGAAAATCCAGATGTGTTGGTACAGATTCAAGCAGCAAAAGTACTCGCTGAGTCAAATCGCCCCGATGTTTTAGCCTTAGTAGAACAAACCCTCACCCAGCCTAATCTGAATCCAGATCTCAAAGCTATTTTGGCGGATGGCAAAAGTCAGATTAAAACTCGCATCCAAGCCAGTGAATGGGCTGGACATGTATTTTCTGGTTTTAGTACAGCCAGCATTTTACTGCTAGCAGCGCTCGGTTTAGCCATCACTTATGGCTTGCTTGGTGTGATTAATATGGCGCATGGTGAGTTGATTATGATTGGGGCCTATACCACCTATGTGGTGCAAAGCCTGTTTAAGACTTACTTAGGCAGTTATGTTGATTGGTATTTAATTGCAGCTATTCCTGCAGCCTTTGTGGTAAGTGCGTTGATTGGCATGTTGATTGAACGGACGGTAATTCGACCGCTATACGGTCGTCAGCTGGAAACGCTGTTGGCAACTTTTGGCGTCAGTCTGATTTTGATGCAATTGGTACGGATGATTTTTGGCGCGCAAAATGTCGAAGTCTCCAATATTTCATGGTTATCGGGCGGTATTGCGCTGAGCCCCAGTTTAATGCTGCCGTATAACCGGATTGCCATTATTGTATTTACGGTTGCGGTGCTACTGCTGTTGGTTTACCTGCTCAATAAAACACGCTTTGGTTTGTTTGTTCGTGCCGTGACACAAAACCGCCAAATGGCACGAGCTGTAGGCATTCGTTCTAGTCGTATTGACATGATGGCTTTTGGACTGGGTTCAGGCCTAGCTGGTCTGGCAGGCTGTGCCTTAGCGCAAGTAGGTAATGTTGGGCCTGATTTAGGTCAGAATTATATCATTGATGCTTTCTTGGTCGTTGTTGTTGGTGGTGTAGGACAAGTCTGGGGAGCGGTACTGGCAGCACTCGGTTTGGGTATCAGTGGTACGATTCTTGAAATTGGCATGGGCGCTGTTCTTGCGAAAATTATTCTACTGGTTCTTGTGATTTTGTTTATTCAAAAACGTCCACAAGGTTTGTTTGCCATCAAAGGCCGTTTTGTGGAGTAAGCGCATGAAAATCACTTCTTTATTATCTGATAAACCTATCAGTGCAATGGCAATAGCGGCGTGTTTTGCTGTCATGTTATTGCTCCCATGGTTACATTTACTTCCTGCTGATTCGGCATTTTATCTTTCTGCGTATTGGGTCACCCTGATTGGTAAAATCATGTGCTTGGCATTGGTGGCTTTGGCACTGGACTTGGTTTGGGGCTATGCAGGCATTTTAAGTTTAGGTCACGGCTTGTACTTTGCGCTGGGGGGGTATGCTTTCGGCATGTATCTGATGCGCCAATCTGCAGGGGACGCACTTCCTGACTTTATGCGTTTTTTAAGTTGGACTGAACTGCCATGGTATTGGGTGGGTACCAATCATTTCTTATGGGCTTTGGCCTTGGTGGTGTTGGTTCCTGGTATGGTGGCTTTCATCTTTGGTTTCTTTGCGTTTCGCTCCAAAATTAAAGGCGTGTATTTTTCGATTATTACTCAGGCTATGACTTTTGCGGCGGCACTGTTGTTCTTCCGCAATGAAACAGGCTTTGGTGGAAATAATGGTTTTACAGGCTTTAAAACCATTTTTGGCATGGACATTACCTCAGCATCCATGCGTGCCACACTCTGTTTTCTCACCGCTGTTGTGCTGCTGTTGTGCTTTGTGGGATTGCGTCATCTTATGAATAAACCTTATGGCCGTGTACTGGGAGCAATTCGTGACAGCGAAAATCGCTTACAGTATTTGGGCTACCGCACACTTTGGTACAAGCTATCTGCATGGGTGCTGTCGGCGGTCATTGCAGGTATTGCAGGGGCTTTATACGTTCCCCAAGCAGGTATTATTAACCCAAGTGAAATGAACCCCGTCAATTCGATTGAAATGGCGGTATGGGTGGCTGCGGGTGGGCGTGGGACTTTGATTGGCCCAATTTTGGGTGCAGGGTTAATTAATGGCGTGAAAACCTATTTCACCGTGGCTTATCCAGAAGCATGGTTATTAATCTTGGGTGCTTTATTTATTGTGGTCACCATTTTCTTACCCAAAGGTGTCATTGGTCTGTTTGACCGTTTTAAAAAGGAGCGTAGCGAATGAGTGAGCTAATACAACCTCATGGTGGCCATGCTTCAGACGGCTATGGGCGTCCCAAAGAACAAGGCGCTGACTTTAGCCACGGTATTGCACTGTACTTGGAAAAAGTCAGTGTTTGGTTTGATGCCTTTCGGGCCTTAAATGATCTGTCGCTGTACATCCAAGAAGGGGAGCTACGCTGCATCATTGGACCCAATGGGGCAGGTAAAACCACACTGATGGATGTGATTACAGGCAAAACCCGACCGACCGAAGGCTCAGCTTTTTTTGGGCAAAACTATGATTTGGCCAAGATGAGTACGGAGCAAATTGCAGAAGCGGGCATTGGTCGTAAATTTCAAAAACCAACGGTATTTGAAAATTTTACAGTGATGGAAAACTTGCTACTCGCGGCACCAAAAGATAAGCGCGTCAAAAAAAGCTTCTTCAGTAAACTGGATCCAGATGCGCAGTTGGCTTTGGATGAGTCTTTGGCGCAAATTCGGCTAGAAGAGTGGGTACATAAACCTGCGGGGCTGTTGTCACATGGACAAAAGCAATGGTTGGAAATCGGCATGTTGCTTATGCAACGTCCTAAGCTGATTTTACTTGATGAACCTGTGGCAGGCATGACTGATGCCGAAACAGAACGCACGGCTGAGCTGTGTTTAGAGTTGAAGAAAAATCACACTTTGGTGGTGGTTGAACATGATATGAGCTTTATCGACACCATCAGTGAAAAAGTGACGGTACTGGCTCAAGG
>NZ_DKIK01000014.1:0-8463 GCF_002454215.1 Acinetobacter sp. UBA6720 | reverse complement strand
GACGTTTCTGCTTACGACCGTGCTAAGTTAATGAGCGCTGAGTACGATGCAACTGAACTGGCTGCTGAAGCTGACGAAAAAGTTCGTACATTCCAAGCTGATGCTTCTCGTGAAGCGGGTGTGTTCCATCACTTGATCACACTTCCTACTTACCACACTGCTGCTCTTTCTACTCATGAGCTTGCACAAGGTTACTTCGGTTCTGAAGGTATGTTGGCTTATGTTGCTGGCGTACAACGTAAAGAAATCCGTGGTGGTATCGCTTGTGTTAAACACCAAGCAATGGCGGGTTCTGACATCGGTGATGATCACAAAGAAATCTTCTCTGGTGACAACGCTCTTAAAGCGCACGATGATGCTAAAAACACAATGAACCAATTCTCAGCTCACTAAGCTTTGACTTGATTCAAAAAACCCTGCGAAAGCAGGGTTTTTTTATGGTTGGTGATTTTAATTGTGATTAGATATCAACTGGGCGATCAGATTTGAGATCTTAAGGGATTAATATAAATAGCCATACAATAAAGATCATACTCAAAGAAACGAATTGTGCAGCACTGCCCATATCTTTGGCATTTTTTGAAAGTTCATGACGTTCAAGAGAGATTCGATCCACCACGGCTTCAATTGCCGAGTTGAATAGTTCAACAATGAGCGCCAGTAAACAGACTGCAACCATTAAAGCTTGTTCAAAACGGCTCACATCACATAAAAAGCTCACAGGAATAAGAATGAGATTAATCCAAAGAACTTGACGAAAAGCAGCTTCATGGGCAAAAGCGGCTTTGAAACCAGAAAGAGAATATTGCGTTGCATTTAAAATGCGTTTAACGCCAGAGCTACCTTTAAATGGGGAATATAGAGTCATAGCTGCCATTATTTTAAAATTTTAAACACAATACCCAAGTTATATTAAAAGTCGCTTAAAGATGTGATGAATGCCGTTGTGCTTTTAGATAAAGTTAGATAAAGAGTGCAGAACCATATACTCATATTTTTATTTTTTACCGAAAGTCATTGAAAAACGAAGCGAGGCGCGCTGAGCAGAAAATATAATCTAATTGCTTCGGGAATGTAAATAACGAGCTTCATGGCTTCTAAAAGCTGTGAATTGCTTTATGACCGAGAGCTGCGTAATTAGTGAAAATACAATCTAAACTTGCTTTAATAAATGTTTAAAACGTTGCCAGTGTATCTTTCTCTTATTTATAACCGAGATTGCACACCAGTCTAAAAGAGGGAGAGTCGTTTTTAGCGAGAAGGATATAAAGGTGGGCTGTTAGCCTTATGGCATGCACATGATCATAAAATCGGATGGTGTTGCTTGTTGTATGTTGGATTCGATTTAAGTCTGGTTAGGTCGTACCTATTTTTTGCTCTCGATGCCCGATAATCAGTTATACAGCCTGAATGTATTCATTATTGATGGGGTATTGTAGCTACGACTGTACCGTTTTTATTATCCTGCTGATTGTCAGCTAAGCCTAGAGGCCTTGTAAGCGATAGCGCATTTTTAGCCTTTTGCCCTCAAAGTTTAGTTAGTGTTGTGTCGCTAGTATTTAGATTAAACATGTCAAATTCATGTCTAACTACAGAAAATTAGTGGTTGTCATCAAATGGTCAAAAATATTTCTTCATAGTTTCTTCATATTTCGCTTTAATGTTCTCTTTCATGTTGTTAGGTCTTGTTTTTTAATGATTCGTCATGGAAGATCATGCATGTAGTTACATGAAGTTTTTAGATTCAGACCCTAACCCTAGAGTAACACCATTC
Source organism: Acinetobacter sp. UBA6720 (assembly GCF_002454215.1). Lineage (NCBI taxonomy): Bacteria > Pseudomonadati > Pseudomonadota > Gammaproteobacteria > Moraxellales > Moraxellaceae > Acinetobacter > Acinetobacter sp. UBA6720. The sequence goes on along the minus strand of NZ_DKIK01000014.1, from coordinate 6,689 downwards.
CATGCTCTCTAAGTTTTTTATTCATCGGCCAATCTTTGCAGGTGTACTCGCAATTATTGTCATGGCATTTGGTTTGTTTGCCACCTTTCAGTTGCCTGTGGAACGTTATCCAGATATTGCACCGCCTAGAATTACGGTAGGTGCAACATACACAGGGGCATCGGCTGAGACTGTAGAAGAAAGTGTCACTCAGGTCTTAGAACAACAAATAAAAGGGATTGATCATTTACTTTATTTTAGCTCCAGTAGCGATTCAAATGGTCGTAGTCGAATCAGCATTAGCTTTGAAAATGGTACCGATCCTGATACTGCTCAGGTTCAAGTACAAAATGCGGTCAATGGTGTGATTAACCGTTTACCTGAAGATGTACAGCGTCAAGGGGTTAATGTTTATAAGTCTTTGGGCGATACGCATATGGTGATTGGTCTATATGACCAAACAGGAAAAAGCAATAATATTGAGTTGTCAGATTATATGATGACCCACTTAGAGCAAGACTTAGCCCGTATTGATGGCGTTGGAGAGGTTGATGTTTTTGGTTCTCAGTATGCTATGCGTATATGGCTCAATCCACATAAACTACGCCAATATGGACTGATGCCCAGTGATATTCGTGCAGCGGTTGAAGCGCAAAATACCCAAGTTGCGGCAGGGGCAATCGGCGATTTGCCAACCCTATCAGATCAATATTTGAATGCTAAAGTGACATCTGGCACACGGTTAAAAACTGTTGAAGAATTTGAAAACATTATTGTGAAATCGAACCGTGATGGCGGTTTTATCTATTTAAAAGACGTGGCTCGGATTGAACTGGGCGCGGAAAATTACCAGTCGTTTAATACCATTAATGGGTTTCCTTCAGTTGGGATTGGGATTTCTCTGTCCTCAGGTGCCAATGCCTTAGCAACGTCTGCATTGATTAAACAAGAAGTTGCCCGCTTGTCTTCTAAACTGCCTGAAGGTTATCAAATTGTTTATCCGCGTGATAACACACCTTTTGTGCAAGAGTCGATTAAGGAAGTCGTCAAAACACTATTTGAAGCGGTGCTTCTGGTGATTGTGGTCATGTTTGTATTTTTACAAAACTGGCGTGCAACACTGATTCCGACCATTACAGTACCTGTCGTGATTTTAGGCACACTTGCTATTTTATACGTACTTGGGATGAGTATTAATACCTTAACACTATTTGCATTGGTCTTAGCTATTGGTCTTTTGGTGGATGATGCGATTGTGGTAGTGGAAAACGTTGAACGGTTGATGCATGAACAGAATATGAGTGCAGAGCAGGCCTCTATTACATCTATGCAGGAAATCAGCGGAGCATTGATCGGGATTACTTTGGTGTTAACTGCTGTATTTATTCCCATGGCATTTTTTGGTGGTTCAACGGGAGTGATTTATCGTCAGTTTTCCATCACTTTAGTGGCGGCCATGGCACTGTCTTTATTGGTGGCATTGGTGCTCACTCCTGCCTTATGTGCCCTCATTTTGAAACCGAATGATAAATCTGCCCGTTGGGCAACGTGGTTCAACTTAAAGCTAGATCAGTTAAAACAGCATTATTTACGATTAAGTACTCAGACGATTCAACACGGTAAAATCATGTTACTCATCTTTGTGGCACTCATTACCGTGTTTGCGTTGTTTTACCGGGTTTTGCCGACCAGTTTTATTCCAAGTGAAGATCAAGGTATTTTAAGTGTGCAATTTAAATTGGCTGATGGTGCACCACTGAGTCAAAGTCGTGTCGTTGGAGAAGAGATTCGCCAATATTTCTTAGACCAAGAACAGGCCAATATCAATTTGGTAATGATCCGTTATGGGCGTAACTTCTCGGGGACAGGACAAAACTTGGGTCAAGGCTTTATTGCACTCAAACATTGGGATGAGCGTAAGGGGAAGGACAACTCAGCGCAAGCGATTCGAGAGCGTGCAATTGCTCATTTTAATGCACATCGAAATGCACAAATTAATATTAATTTGCCGTCATCGGTGAATGGTTTGGGGCAAACCGATGGTATGGAGTTCTGGATCCGAGACATTAATGGTGAAGGTCGTGCTTATTTAGAAGCACAGTTCAAGGCTTTGCAGGAAGCATCCAAGCAGTACTCTAGTTTTAGCAATTTAGATAAACGTTCCAACCCAGATAAAGCCGAACTCAAGGTTGATATTAACCAACAGCAGGCATTAGCCAATGGGCTTAGTCAAACTGCGATTAACAGTACCTTGTCGAGTGCATGGGGTGGAACTTATATCAATGACTTCATTGACCGTGGTCGGATTAAGCGGGTGATTATGCAGGCTGATGCCGCGTTCCGTTCTAAACCTGAAGATCTTCAGGCTTGGACAGTGCGCAATGATCTGAACCAAATGATTCCATTTAGCAATTTTTCCCAAGTATCTTGGAGTGGCGGTCCTGAAGTGGTAAATCGTTTTATGGGTTATACCGCCCTAGAAATGGAAGCAGATACCGCCAGAAACGTCAGTTCGGGTCAAGCCATGCAAGATGTCCAGAAAATGTTACAAGCACATGAGGGGATTGATCTGGCTTGGAGTGGTTTATCTTATGAAGAAAATAAGTCTAATAACCAAGCATTGCTGCTGTATTTGGTCTCCATTGGCTTTATTTTTTTATGTTTAGCGGCACTGTATGAGAGTTGGAGTATTCCAACGGCAGTGATGAGTGCGATTCCATTAGGGATTGGTGGTAATATTTTGTTTAGTTATCTGACGGGCTTTCCAAATGATATTTATTTCCAGATCGCATTACTCACCACGATTGGTTTATCCTGCAAAAATGCGATTTTAATTGTGGAATTCGCCTCATTGGCACAGCAAAAAGGCCAAACAGCAATTCAAGCTGCATTAGAAGGGGCCAGCCTACGTCTACGTCCGATTTTAATGACATCTTTGGCTTTTGGGGCCGGTGTGACTCCTTTGGTTTTTGCCTTTGGTGCAGGGGCGGCAAGTCGTCAGGAAATTGGAGTAAGTGTACTCGGTGGAGTGATTTTTGGAACCGTGCTGGTATTGTTGTTTATACCTTTAATGTATGTTCTGGTTCGTCATGTGTTTCATGGGCGAACTCAGCAGGATGAAGTCTAAGTCCAAGCCGAAACATGTATAGAGTTTAATACGCATGGCGGATCTTTAAACTGTAGCCACAGTAAGCTCCAGATATTTAAAGATCTTTTGCTATACTCGGACAAATAAAGAAGAACAATATTTGAGTGCTATATGCCAAATCCATCATTTTCACAGCAAGATTTTAAATATCAGCTAAATCAGCCCAATAACCATGCTTTTATCCAAAGCCTAAAACAGTACAGCACTGCGGATTTGGCTGATATTTTAATGGGGCTGCCTATACCTGCGCAAATTCAGCTATTGGAAAAATTACCTCAAGCCAGTTATGTTTTTGAGTTTTTAGCGTTGACCGAGCAGCAGCAGCTAGCAGCGCGATTGCCTCAGACTTTGCTGCTGAGCATACTGGCTCACATGCATTCGGATGATCGCACCGATTTATTTCAAAGCTTGCCTCTCGCGCTTCAAACTCAACTTTTTTCTAAATTAGATGCGCAGATTCAAGTCCAACTGAAGACGTTGATGGATTATCCTGCTGAGTCTGCGGGTGCAATTATGAGCACTGAGGTCATTACGGTACATGCTGAAATGACTATGCAACATGCGATTCAACATATACGGTTACATGCAGCGGAAAGTGAAACTTTATATCTAATTTATGTCATTGATACATTGCATCGTCTGCAAGGGGTGATTTCGCTGAGACAAATCATCCAAGCCCCGCCTGAGCAATCCATTGCACAGGTTATGACCAGTCATGTCATTATGGGTTTAGTCAGTGAAGATCAGGAAAGCATCGCACAGAAATTGGCCCATTATGATTTTATGGCTTTGCCAATCGTTGATGAGCAGCAGCGTCTATTGGGGATTGTGACCTACGATGATGCAATGGATGTGGTACAACAAGAAACCACAGAAGATATTTTAAAAAGTAGTGCGGTTGCGGCCAGTCCGCAGATGAGTATTAAAACGGCTCCAATCCTCTTATTGTATAAGAAGCGGGTGTTTTGGTTGGTATTTCTGGTTTTTGGCAGTTTACTCTCGGGGCTGGGAATTGCGCATTTTGAAGACTTGATTGCAGCACATATCGTTTTGGTCTTTTTCCTCCCTTTACTGGTGGGAAGTGGCGGAAATGCAGGGTCCCAGTCCGCAACTTTAATGGTACGCGCACTAGCAACGGGTGATGTACATTTTAAAGACTGGTTTTATTTGCTCGGACGTGAAAGTCTGGTTGCGCTGTGCTTAGGTGGAACCATGGCAACGGCAGTCTCTATTTTGGGCTATTTCCGTGGGGATATTTTGGTCGCCGTGGTTTTGGCGCTAAGTATGATGGGTATTGTGTTGATGGGGTGTCTGATTGGTATGAGTCTGCCGTTTATCTTAAACCGCATGAAACTCGACCCAGCCAGTGCATCTGCACCTTTGGTCACTTCAATTTGTGATGCATCAGGCGTGGTGGTATATCTGCTGATTGCATCGCAAATTTTAAGCTTGTCCTAAGCCTATAAGCACTTGTTTCAGCACAAAGTTAGCACAGAAAAAAGTGATAAAAACCAGCATAATTCAGTGGTTTTATGATGTTAATGTGGTTGAAATAATGGAGGTCAGTACCAACATGCCTGAACCCTTAGAACAAAAAAAAATTAGCCAGCAAGATGTCATCCGTTTAGAGCGTGATTTGGCCAAATATGCCAATATGATGGATTCGGTGGTGCGTATCCCGTTCACCAAGCAGGGTGTAGGTGCCGATGCAGCGCTGAGTACTGTTCCCATCGCTGGGGATATCGCGGGTTTTGCCTTGACTTGTTATGCCATTTATAAAGCTAAACAAATTGGCGTGCCGCAAGAGAAATTAAGTCCAGTGTTGAAGCTGGCTATGATTGATGCCGTCGTTGGTTTTATCCCTGTATTAGGGACATTGTTTGATATTTTTATACGTCCGAGTCGTAAAGCACTGGATGTGGTGCATGACCATATTCGGGAAGAATACCAAATTCATTCAGAGCATCATGTGACTCATCCCTTTCTTCATGAAAAATTGGAAAAGAAACAGCAACAGTCCGTATTTTGGCGAAATCCAGTAATTGCATGGCTTTGGCTACACATCCCCGATTTGTTTGGCCTGATCTTCTTGGTCTGTTTTATTGGCTTATTATGGTGGGGTGGCAGTGTGATGTGGCATTGGTTACAAGGACTAAACCTAGGATAGCTGCTGATGAAATTTGAAGGTCAGATTACGGCGAATTTGCCAGCGATTGATTTGGTATGCACTGCTTCATTTTACCAAAGCTTGGGCTTTGATCTGATCTATCAGTCCGCAGAGTGGATGATTCTGCGTTTAGGTACAATGACACTTGAATTTTTCCATCATCCACATTTAGATCCAAACAGTTCATGGCATAGTGCCTGTATTCGCGTAGCGAAGATTCACCCCTATTATGAATATTGGTCTAAAGTGAATTGGGCGTTGTGGGGAACTGCCCGTATGACTGATATTCAGGATTTTGACGAGATCCGCCAGTTTTGTATCATTGACCCAAATGGCAGTTTATTACGCTGTATCGAAGTGACGATTGAATGAAGATGCTCTGTGATGCAGAGTCACAAAAAAGCCTCCAAGTGGAGGCTTTTTAAAATCTAGTGAACGAGTTTTTTATGGACAATCGAGCTGTTGTAAAGCAGCAACACGTTGTTCAATCGTCGGGTGGGTTTGGAACAAAGCGGCTAAACTAAAGCCTTGCTCTTGACCTGCCGCGATCGCAAACGCTTTCATTTCTTTAGGCATAGCATCTGGAAGTTGTGATTCTGCTTGTAAACGCAACAAGGCTGAAATCATCGCTTGTTTGCCTGCAAGACGGGCACCTGCTTCATCTGCACGATATTCGCGGTAGCGGGAGAACCACATCACGATTGCAGAAGCTAAAACACCAAAGACAATATCAAGCACAATAGTAATGGCAAAATAAGCTAAACCAGGTGCTTCTCCGTCTTCACGTCCAAAGACATTACGATCAATGAAATCACCTGCAACACGTGCAAAGAACATCACGAAGGCGTTCACGACACCTTGAACGAGCGCCAAAGTCACCATGTCACCATTGGCCACGTGACCAATTTCGTGAGCCAAGACTGCGCGAAGCTCGTCTTTATTCATACGCTCAAGTAAGCCAGTAGAAACGGCAACTAATGCATCGTTCTTGTTCCAACCTGTAGCAAAGGCATTCGATTGGTAAGAGGGGAAAATACCGACTTCTGGCATTTTAATACCAGAACGTTGCGCCAATTGAGCGACTTCTTGTAGCAACCATGCTTCAGCTTGGTTACGTGGGGCATTGGGGTCAATTAACTCTGTACCAGTTGTTTTCTTCGCCATCCATTTTGACATGAATAGAGAAATCATTGAGCCAACCATACCAAAGACAAAACAGATAACCAAAAGGTTACCTAGATTTAAGCCACCCGCGCCATGGTAACTACCGACACCGAAGAGTGACAAGATAATGCCAGCTACAACCAGTACCGCGAGGTTGGTTAGCAAGAACAAACCAATCCGCATCATTGAGAAAATCCTCTTATAATAAAAAAATAATCTGATTTATAAATC
>NZ_DKIK01000189.1:4130-4329 GCF_002454215.1 Acinetobacter sp. UBA6720 | reverse complement strand
AAAAGATTATCCTTCTACTTGGGCTGCAATCACAGCAATTGCGCCTAAGAGTGGTTGTACTCCTGAAACACTTCGTGCCTGGCATCAAAAGCATTTAGATCAGCAAAATCCTATTAAAGTACAACAGATATCTGATCAAGAAAAAATGAAGCAAATGGAACGTGAAATTAAAGAATTAAAGCGTGCCAATGAAATTCTA
>NZ_DKIK01000189.1:0-4005 GCF_002454215.1 Acinetobacter sp. UBA6720 | reverse complement strand
ATCCATAACAATAAAGATCGATATGGTGTTGATGCGATTTGTAGGATTTTACCGATCGCAGCTTCAACCTATTACCGAACTTTAGATCTCGCTGACAATCCAGAACATCGAGCGAAACGAGATCTACATGATGAGCATCATGCTGAACAAATTAAACGAATTTGGAAAGAAAGTTCTGGTCGATATGGTGTGCGTAAGGTCTGGCAACAATTGAAACGTAAAGGTTATGTTATCGCACGTTGTAGAGTTGCTCGATTGATGCATAAGGTAGGTATACAAAGTGTTTGGCGTGGTAAGAATAAACAAACCACCCGTAGCCGAGATGATCAAAAACGAGCAGATGACTTAGTAAAACGCAATTTTAATGCAGATCATCCTGCCCCTTGCGAAGCAATGCTTCTCAGGTCGCTGACTTCACGTATATTCAAACCAATTCAGGTTGGGTCTATACCGCCTTTATTATTGATGTGTTCTCACGAGCAATTGTTGGATGGAAAGTATCTACACGGATGAATACAGATATGGTGCTCGATGCACTTGAGCAAGCATTGCACGATCAAGGCGTGCCAAAGAATGTGATTCATCATTCCGACAGAGGTGTGCAATATCTTTCCATTCGTTATACCAATCGTTTAGAAGCAGCAAATTTAAGAGCATCAGTCGGTACGACTGGTGATTCATACGATAATACTTTGGCTGAAACAGTGAATGGCTTATACAAAACAGAGGTGATTGAATATTTAAAAGCAGATTAGCAAGGTTTAGCGGATGTACAACACCAATCTTTTTATTTTTCAATTGGACTTCGATCACTAAAGGCAATTGCTTAAAACGTTCAATAATTTCTAGCCGCTGTATTTGAGATAACTGATAAAACCATTCACCTCCATTACGTGCGTGAATCTCTTTTATTTTAGGATCATGAGCTGACTTGATACACATTTCTTCACGATTACCACACACGGTATAAAACCTAGCTTCATCCAATAAGGAGATACAGACTAAATTTTCTGCGCCTCGATCTACAAGATCACCTGTACAAATAAGCACATCATTTTGAAAATCAAAATGAATATTTTGGAGTTCTTGCATCAAAAGGCTATAACAGCCATGCAAATCACCAACCATATATATGATTCGTTTGATTTGTATTGATTGTCAAAATAGGAGAATAGCTCATTGTCTTAAATGTGCCCCTTAATTTCAATATGATTACCGACTTAACAGCTTTCCACTCATTAACACCCGATCAAAGCTATACACATGCGCAAAAGGACTTTCTACACAACGTCCAACTAATGGCAAATTATGATCAGGTTGACCAATTCTAAGTACAACCTCTGCTGAACAAATCGGACATATCCCTTTAAACCGAGTTATACGTGTTAATTGATTACGCTCTCTATCACGATACATCTCAATATCAGCATGATCCTCATTAAGTGAAATAAACGTCATAGGTGCATTAATGACTCGATGCTCTGGTAAATTCCATAACGGAGTGAACCAATATTTGAATGATAGGTAAGAAAATCCAATTAAACAGGCTATAAACAACAAATCAAGTGTCGTGAAGTTTTGTCCTTCACGTACTAAAACCAATGAAAATGCACAAACATATAAAGCCCACGAAATAAAACCGCCAAAAAGAACGATCAGCATCATCAAACCTCTAAAGCTTTTATTTCTAATCTCTCCTTTTTTAAATATAAATCGGTAAAACCAAGACAATTTAATTTCAGAAGGATCAACCCGCTCATAAGAAATTTCATTCTCATCAAGCTTTTGATCTTCTTCATTTTGGGTCTGAGCGTATTCTGTAATATCCAACCAATAACGGCGCTCATTTCCTTTTCCTCCAATTGTATCGTTGGTTTTTACAACAGGAATATAACCAATCTCTTTGAATTTTTTAGTATGTTTTGTGATGACACGATCAAGGAATGCACTTAATTTTTTGTCACTCATCCACTTCCCTAGATCTTTTGAATCCATCGATGCAACAGATTGCTGACCATCAAGAATGGGTTTTAGTTGATACCTAGTATACGTTATTAGCTCTTCATTTTGAGTATTTAAAGCATCAATCGATGCGCTACAGATTACTTTTAAGCAATCGTATGCTCTGTTATCTGCTAAGTCTTTCTTTAAAATTTCATCTAACACAACAAAAACTTTTAATTTTAATTCAGACACTTAAACCCCCATTTTACCCGTATTTCCCCTTTATACGGTGTTAGGACAATTAGATCACAAGCATAGTGAATGAGTAAATCAACTTCCTAAAGGATTTTAATAATGACGATGTATATTGCATTAAACGAAAATAATAAATTGGTTAATATTGAGCAGGTTGAACGTGGACTCGCATGCCAATGCACTTGCTTTGAATGTGGTGAAGCTGTGATCGCTCGTAAAGGGGAAATTAAAGAACATCATTTTGCACACGCAAGCAATAAAGAAAGCTGTACGATTAACCCAGAATCTGTACTCCATAAATATGCCAAAGAAGTTATTCTTGAATCTATGGGACTTATGCTTCCTGCCCTACCTGATTCAGATAGTGAAGCTGCATGGTGGACCTTCGAAAAATTATTACCTGAATTTTCTCTCGGTTTAATTCGCCCTGACCTTATTGGTTATTTTGATGGCGAACCTATTTTAATTGAGATCGCAGTCACTCATTTTATTGATGCTGAAAAACTAAAACGCATTGAGGCATTTAAATCAAAATGTATTGAAATCGATTTATCACCACTTCTTAACAGTGATATTGCAATTCCAAGTACAGAAGCCAAACAGCAAATCCTCGAGAACCTGGACAATAGAAGATGGATTTACCCATTTCCTCAAAAACAATCCATTGGGCAACAAATAACTTCTACTTCCTACAAAGTCACAACCACTCTACCCGTAACGTCTGAACTACAGAACACCAGTCCGAATTGGCAGGACTATAAATTTAAAGTGAAAGGCATGCATCTTAATGTTCGCCATTTTGCGAGTGGTATGGTTTCAGTGAATAGCGCATATAACCCTGAAATCATTGCAATGCTCAAAGAATGGAAACGTGAAGGGATTGGCTCCTATAATCCTAAATATAAATCTTGGAACTATTGGCTACCATTTTCGGAACAGGTTTTACAAAGACTAAAAGAACTTAATGAATAAAACCACATTACCCATAAATACTTGCCTATTTCTGCCAAACGAAAAGTACCTAAACTGGGACTGATCTAGCTAAAAAGTAGATTTTAGTCCCAAATATGGGACTGACCTCACAAGATAAAAGACTAAATAATTTTGAAGTTTTTTGGATCATCTACATTGAAAGGTACTACACGTAGTTTTGCATTAGAGGGAAGCCTAAACTTAAAGTTCCAATGGCTGCGTGAACTTGTCCTTCCGATATGGATAGACAAGTACAACATCACTGTCATGCTTGAGGTAATAGTGGCTATAAGCAAACATTTGCTGAATATCACTATCTTTCAAACCATAACGCCCAGCTCGATCACTTTGATCAATCAACTTCCACTTGGTATCCATCACAATCGGTTTTGCATTCAGAAATTCAATGAAAATATCAGGCTTAAGCTTAAAAATACGACGTTCTTGATGCTGACAAATATACTCCGTCGCATACTGTGTCTTCACAGTATATTCAGGTAAGTTACGGCGTAGATGATAAGCAACATAGTGCTCAAATAGCTTCTCCATTGGGAAGAGTAAACTCATGCCACGCCACTCCCCCTGAGTAGATACAGGCATATATTCACCTAAGATTAACTCCGTCCAAGGTTTAATCTCAGCATACAAAGCGAGTAAACGTCCTGACTGCCATTGTCTAAAATCCTGCTTAATCTTTTGGCTTCGAGGGATCTCATTGGTCATGAGTCTCAGCTCTTGCGCCAATTTCCAATTACTTGCGTCTTTGCTCTTTTTACACACCACTTCTAAGGCTGTACGTATCAATCTATATGCTGTTCTATATATAGAACAAGA
>NZ_DKIK01000068.1:19810-26551 GCF_002454215.1 Acinetobacter sp. UBA6720 | reverse complement strand
AAAATGGTCGGGTTATCACCGTCGTAGTTTGGCGGAAACCAAGATGCATTGCATCAAATTATTAGGAGATAAGCTGACGGCAAGACATTTTCAAAGTCAGGTCAATGAAATTCATGCGCGTGTGGCAGTTCTGAATAGATTTACGGAATTAGGTAGACCTCACACCCAAGTTGTCACTTAAATTTGAAAGGATTGGGGAAAATTCAGCTTTTGAATGTTTATGCAACAAAGCCTTTTATAAGTTGAATATAGCGGTCGAAATATGTTTGCAATGTAAGACTAGGTTAAGACATTCGTGCTTTAGGTGAGTGAAAGTACAGTCTAACAACACAGTATTTTGATTTATAAAGGGAAATTAGATTTGTCATTACATTGAAGTACTTTGATACAGCTTATAGCTTGGGTTTTTGAGCCAGTGTTGTATGGTGGTCTTTGTCGAATGTTACGGCAGATGATCAAAGGAGTAGTCTCGTGGCTAATCAACAAAATCAGCAGCAGCGTCAACAGCAACCCAATCAACCGCAACAAAAGCCAGATCAGCAACAACAGCAACAGCAGCCAAATCAAGGCCAGCAAAAACAACCGAACCAAAACCAACAGAATCCAAATCAGCAACGTTAAAGTTGTCGTGATTTAATGAATTTATCTTAAAACACAGCACGGAGGAATCACGCAAAAGGAATTGGGCTAACAGGAGGACTCTATGTCGAATAATGTTGTGAAAACATTAAAACAGAAGATCAAAGCTCGTTTAAAAAAGATTTCTAAGCATCAGTCTAAGCTGAAAGCCTTAGAGAAAAAACTGAAGAAGCGTAAGTAGTTTTACGTAGTTTATTTGAAGCAAAGCCCTCATTTTATATGAGGGCTTTGCCGTTACATATATAAGATATCTTTCAATATATGAAGCATTTAGTATGAATAAGTAACTTTATCTTATTTGAATATCTAAAAATTAGCTGAGTAGTTGAATCATGTCTCGTTTAGTTCTGGGTGGAGCTATTTTAAGTACAAATCTGCTGATGATTGGATGTCAGCCACCGGCTTCGGGTGAAGCAGCGGGTTTGAGTTACCCCTATTTATATTGGCAGTTATATAAGACGCCTTTAGCGAAAAATTTAAATGTGCCTGTAGAAGGAGTAAGCCACAAGCAGATACAGGACACTTGGGGGGCTGCACGTGGGCAGGGACGAAAACATCAAGGTATTGATATCTTCGCTAAACGCGGAACACCAATCTTAAGCGCCACATCAGGCATCGTCTTGGATGTCGGGATCAATAGTCTAGGTGGACAAGTGGTGTGGGTGATGGGACCTAACTTAAGCCGTCACTACTATGCACATTTAGATGCTTATGCGCCTGATATTCAAACGGGGGATTGGGTTGAAGTGGGAGAGGTATTGGGCTATGTCGGAAACACGGGCAATGCTAAGAATACGCCACCACATTTGCACTATGGAATTTATAAGACTGGAAAGGGAGCTGTGAATCCTTATCCGTATTTAACTTTAAATGCATTGAAATAGCCAAGTTTTGATCTACAGTTGTAAAAGTTCGAATGCATTCATTGTTTTGCTCATAGATGGTTCATCAATTTTTTTCTTATTCTTACATCGTTCATTTGTAATATTTAGGGGTAAGTTAAAATATCACAGGTATTTAACATGGACGACCTTTTATAAAGTAACCTACTAATGCAAGTAGGTTACTTTTTTGATTCTCTTTAATATGAAGGCTTAAAAGGCCTCCTTTTTACTGCTTGGATTGGAGGTGGATGTCGTACGGGTAAAATAAAATAGTTGCAGTGTTCCTAAACCGAGGACTCCCGCAGCAAGCATAAACTGAAAGTGATATGACCAACCCAAATGCTGCAAGGTACTAAAACTTAAACCACCAACCAGCTGTACAGTTGCAAAGCTGAGTGTTGCCATACTCCACAGTTTTTTATAGGCCAAGCTGTAGAGTTGTAAGATGGTGTAGGAGGTGAGAAAGACTACCGCAGGGTTCAGTAGGCCTGTGAGAAATGAGGACATGAGCGTAAATACAGGCGAAAAACTCAGAACCGCCATAAAAACTGCCGCAATATAGACACTGTATAAAATCTTTAAAGCCAGAAAGTTGCCAAATTTACGTGCTAAAGCATAGGCAGTTGCAGCACCTAGAGCACTGCCTAGGCCATATAAAATCCAGTTAAAATTGATCCAATATAAATTTAGCGTTAAAATATGGCTTAAATAATCAATCCAAAACAAAGAATGGGGAATATACGCAAAGGCGCTACAGGCATACACAATGAGTAAGCTATAGTAAATTTTATTTACTGTATGAGTCTGGGGCTGGTTTGTAGGAATACTGTGCAGTTGCTTTTGGAAAGGACGAACCAGTGTCCATAATAACCATGTAATGACAAATGCAAAGCCACAGAGAATGAACCATGCGCTGCTGATAGCAATACGGTCTAAATACGGCATAAACAGCGTGGCTGCCAATACACCAATCCCGATTCCGCTAAATCCAATTAGATTAATTTTAAAACGGTGCTGTAACTCACTGCACTGCGCCACAATACTAGGAGATAGAATCATCAGCAAACCACCACTGATACCTGAAATGATGCGCCACACCAAATACCAAACTTCATTAAAATGCGAAAATGCACAGGCAAACAGGCTGATTGAACCAAAAAGCGCAGCAAAAATGATATAGATCGGCATTTTTGCATTTTGTGGCAACTTCATCGCCCAAAATGCGCCGATCAGATAGCCCAGCAGATTGGCACTACCGAGTAGGCTGGCGAAATTGTGTGACCATTCATAGGCTTCGCGAGTGGACGGCAGTAGAGCGGTATAAGAAAAACGTAAGATGCCAATCCCCAAGCACATACTCAGGCAGAGAAAGAGACTCAGTAGTACGGTGCTCGAGAACGTCCTGTTCATCATCATTTGACTATTTGTTTAAAAAATACACTTGAACTATAAGATGAAATTTACAATAAAACAATCCAGTGATGTTCGCCTTTAGTCGAGAGGAATAAAGGTGAAGCCAATTTACTCAGTGTCTTTAAGTGCATTGATATCCACCGCATCACCAATGGTATAAAAATGTCCGCCTGCAACATGATGGATACTTTTCCATTCCTCTGCGGCTTCATGGTAGTACCAATGCCCATCTCTAAAAACACGATCATCTGCATAAGCGGCAATGACTTTGCCAATAAATAAATCATGCTGCTGCTGATTATGCGGTTCAGGAATGAGTTCACACAGAATCCATGCGCTACAGCCTTCGACCACGGGGATTGGGCTGTGACCAAACTGAAAAAGTTCGACCCCACACTGACGCAACTTTTCAGGCGCATCATATTGACTGATCATGCCGAGTGCGTAGACCATTTTCAGCTGTTTAAGTGTAGGGACTTGCAGTGCAAATAGACCTGATTTTTCAATAATACTGCGGGTTTTCGTCGATTTGTCGAGTACGACCGTCACTTTGGCGGGGCTAAACTCTAGGGCGCATGCCCAAGCCGCGGCCATGACATCGGTGCTTTCATCATCTTGACTAGAAACCAGCACGGTTGGGCCGTGGTTGAGTAGCCGATATGCTTTTTCTAAAGGCACGGGCAGAATGTGAGGATTAAGCAGAGATTGATTCATGTAAAAGAACACTTTAACAGCCGTTTTAAGTGCTTTATACCACATTCTAAAACTGCCGATTCAGTCTAAATTTGTACATTCAGTGGGGAATGTGGCGCAAAACCGTAAGGCCGTTTCAATTTTGATTTATAATTATGACAGCATCATTTAGGGAAACAATATGAATATCCCCTTAATCGTCAATGTCATCATTTTTATTGCATTGCTTATTTTACTTGGTCGAACCCGTAAAACCGATTGGAGTTTAGCGAAGAAAGTACTGGCAGGTCTCTGTCTTGGTATTGTTTTTGGTCTCGCTTTACATGGGTTTTATGGTACGCACTCGCCTGTACTGCAAGAGTCGGTGCAATGGTTTAATGTGGTCGGTAAAGGCTATGTCAAACTATTACAAATGGTGGTGATGCCTTTGGTGTTTGTTTCCATTTTAGGCGCTGTGATCAAGCTACACGATGCAGGCTCATTGGGTAAAATTAGTTTTATTAGCATTGGAACCTTGTTATTTACCACAGCGATTGCTGCGTTTGTTGGTGTGGTGGTGACCAATCTGTTTGGCTTAACTGCGGCAGGTTTGGTACAAGGGACACAAGAAACTGAACGCTTAAATACGATTCAAACTGACTATGTCGGTCAAGTGGCTGACTTGCAAGTGCCTGATTTATTTCTGTCATTTATTCCGAGCAATCCTTTTGCCGAGCTGACAGGGGCACATCCAACTTCCATTATCAGTGTAGTCATTTTTGCAGTGTTTTTAGGCATTGCAGGCTTGAACCTAATGAAAGCGGATGCTGAGAAAGGGCAAAAGCTGTTGTCTGCAATTGAGATCTTACAAGCGTGGGTCATGAAGTTGGTGCGTTTGATTATGATGCTCACTCCTTACGGTGTGTTCGCACTCATGACCAATATTGTGGCCAACTCTAAAATGGCGGACATCTTAAACTTAGGTGGCTTCTTGGTTGCGTCTTATATCGGCTTGGCGATTATGTTTATCGTGCACGCCGTGATTTTGGCGCTCACAGGTATGAACCCAATTCAGTTCTTTAAAAAGGTTTGGCCTGTGCTGACCTTTGCCTTTACCAGCCGTTCAAGTGCTGCCAGTATTCCATTAAATATTGAAGCGCAAACACGACGTTTGGGTGTACCTGAGTCAATTGCCAGCTTTTCAGCCTCATTTGGTACGACCATTGGGCAAAATGGCTGTGCGGGGCTGTATCCTGCAATGTTGGCTGTTATGGTTGCACCGACAGTTGGCATTAATCCACTCGATCCACTTTGGATTTTGACTTTGGTTTGTGTCGTGACCTTGAGCTCGATTGGGGTGGCAGGTGTAGGTGGTGGTGCAACATTTGCAGCGCTGATTGTCCTGCCGATGTTGGGCTTGCCTGTGACTTTAGTTGCACTGCTCATTTCAATTGAGCCTTTAATTGATATGGGGCGTACGGCTTTAAATGTGAATGGTTCGATGACTGCAGGTGTAGTGACCAGCCAAGTCTTAGGTCAAACGGATAAGCGTATTTTTGAGCAAGACAATGTGGACTTAAAAGAAGTCTAAGCTGAGCAATATATCGCTTATGAACAGGAAAGAAGCCTATCTTAATGATTAGGCTTCTTTTTATTGGGCGTGTATCCATAAATGACGAAAAACTGTATCTACTTTTTTGCTCAGTTTTTTGCAAAATAAAGCCTCAATTTAGGAGAAAAACGATGAAAATGTATCAAGTCGATGCCTTTACAACTGAATTATTCAAAGGTAATCCTGCGGCTGTGATTGTGCGTGATGAATGGTTAGCAGTAGATTTGATGCAGAATATTGCCTTGGAAAATAACTTGGCAGAAACGGCTTTTGTGAAAGTCATTGATGCTGAAAACTTTGAAATTCGCTGGTTCACTCCTCAGGTTGAAGTGGACTTTTGTGGGCACGCGACTTTAGCCAGTAGTTTCGTTCTGTTTCGTGATTATACCGATGCTAAACGTATCCAGTTTCATGTTAAAGACTTGGGTGTTTTTATCATTGATCAAGATGCTGACGGCAAGATTCATATGAATTTTCCAATTCGTGCACCGCAAAAGTTAGAAGACTATCCTGCGGAAATTCATGAGTTGGTCGATTGTGAAATTAAAGAAGTCTATTTAAACCCACAGGCTTATATTTTAGTATGTGAGTCTGAGCAGGCAGTTAAAGATGCCAAGCCGAACTTAGATAAAATTCGTCAAATGGCAGAAAAGCATAAAGTCAGTACTGCGATTACCGCTGAAAATTTGGATGTTACCTTGACTTCAACGTCGCAAGATTATGATTATATCGCGCGTTATTTCGCACCGCATAAAGGCATCAATGAAGACCCTGTGACAGGCTCCATGCATACAGGTCTTGCACCCTTGTGGGCGGAGAAGTTGGGTAAAACCTCATTGCTTGCCTATCAGGCATCGAGCCGTGGAGGATTACTTTACTGCGATATTCAGTCTGAAACACGGATCCAAATTTCTGGCTATGCCAAGTTATATATGACGGCTGAATTGTACTTAGATTAAGTTGTAATTCTCTTAAAATAAAACTACTGGTGAAAAATAAGCATTGATTAAAATGCTGTTTTTCACCAAATTACTATAAAAATAATTCCACTTTCCTCTATGATGTTGAGAATCATTCATATTTTGTCGAATTATTTGGAAAAATAATGTTAATGCGTTTTAAAACATTGAGTTTGTCGGTATTGCTACTTGGCTTTGGGGGTACAGTATGGGCACAACCCGTATTGGTAAAATCGGAACAGAAAATTGAAGAATATAAATTAGAGAACGGTTTACGCATTATTCTTGCGCCAAACGATAAAGAAAATAAAGTGTATATGAATATGGTCTATTTGACTGGTTCATTGAACGATCCTAAAGGAAAGGGCGGTTTAGCGCATCTATTGGAACACTTAGCGTTCAAGGGAACTAAAAATGTTCCAGGAGATGAGTTTCAGCGCCGTTTAGATCAGTACGGTTTAATGAATAATGCCAGTACAGATTATTATTCAACCAAATATATTAATGTGGTTCGTCCTGAACAAAATGCGATTAATGAGCTGATTCATCTTGAAGCTGAGCG
>NZ_DKIK01000068.1:16324-19757 GCF_002454215.1 Acinetobacter sp. UBA6720 | reverse complement strand
GGCTTGGTGCTCCAAGAAAAATATGTACCGTCTGAAATCGCGATTGTAAAACGCGAGCGTGAAGTCCGTATGGATCAGCCTTTTTCGGTACTCATGGATCAGATGTGGAAGTCTGCTTATGGTAATCAATATTTAGGACGTTTACCAATTGGTGATTTAAACGAGTTACAGTCAATCAAAATGGCTGAGCTGAATAAGTTTTATCGTGATTGGTATGCACCGAATAATGCGGTATTTGTCATTTCAGGGAAGTTTGACCAAGCTGCTGTACTAAAGCAGATTGATGAAAAGTTTAGTGCGATTCAAGCGCGCGCTGTGCCTGCGAAAGTTAAAGTACCTGTCTTAGATGCCAGCAAGATTAAAGATCGCCAGTTTGTGGTGAAAAAAGGCAGTAACTTCGCCAAATACAATATTTACCTAAATGGTAAAAACGAGAACATTAAAACTGCGTTGGCGGTGTCACCGTATTTATATACCATGCAACCCAGCGGGCATTTGTACCAAAATATTGTAGAGACGGGAACGGCGACAGCAGTTCAGTCAACCACATGGTTAGATCAAGATTTTAATATGGTGTTTATGGGCGCAGTTTATGCACCCAACCATGATGTGAAAAAAGTCGAGTCGGCTTTGGTTGATGGGGTCGAAAAAACACCAAACTTCAACGAGGTTGAGCTTAACCGTGTGAAGAGCATGATTAAAAATTCACAAGAAAGCATGTTCAGTAGTGCAACGGCAGTCGGTGGCATGCTCAGTGACTACGTGGTTTCTGCCAACGGTGATTGGACACAATACTTTAAAGATCAGCAACAGTTACAACAGCTCAGCGTTACTGATGTGAACCAACGCTTAGATGACTTTTTAGTGCCTGAGCATCGTATTTCAGGCACTATCTTACCAACCCCAGAAGATCAGAAAAAAGCACTTGAACAAGCGGCAGCAGCCACGCCTACAAAAACTTTAGATCAGCAAGCCGTTGCTGAAGAGCCATTGAAAGATGCAAGTGTGTATAAGGCAGAAGTGGCTGGATATGTAAAAAGTTCAAAGCAATATTTAGAAAGTGCTGAAAAACAAATTCAGCGTGTCAAGCTAAAAAATGGTATGCAATACGCATTGTACCCGAGTACCACGCGTGACGATAAGACCTATGCCACCATTTCGATTGACTTTGGTACGGCAGAAAGTTTGTTTAATAAGGCCGAGCTATTAGACCTAACTTCTTATTTACTGCTCAGAGCGTCAACTCAATATAGTTTGCAAGACATTGCCGATCATTCTATTGATGCGGGCGGTGGTGCAAGTGCAGCAAGTAATGGTAACGGCATCAATATTTCAATCGTGGCGAAGAAAGAAAAGTTTGATGAATTTTTTAACTTTGTTGTAGATGTCCTTAAAAATCCAACTTTTGAACAAAGCCAGTTTGATTTGATTAAGTCACAAAGCTTAGCAAGTCTAGATCGACCGTATACTGAGCCTGAAACTGTAGCAGCTTTAACCATTGCGCGTTTACTTGAAACTTATCCAATTGGGGATATTCGCCATCACTTCGAGCCTGAATATGCCAAGAAGCAGTATCAGGCTGCAACACAAACACAGGTTAAACAGCTGTATCAGCAGTTTTTCGCAATGAATCATGCACAAATTTCGGTAACGGGTGTGATTGATACGAAAAAGATGAAAAAGACTTTAAATCAAGCTTTTGCAAACTGGAACTCAGCAGCGCCTTATCAGCGGATTACTTCTGACTTTACGGCATATAAAGCGCAGCGTGTGCATGCACTGTCAGAGCAGCGTGAGTTTGGTAGCTATCAGAGCATTATGACGTTCCCTGTGGGCACGTATCACCCAGATGCACCTGCTTTGCAGGTACTCGAGCACATCTTAGGTGAGTCGCAGTTGTCCTCTCGTTTGGCGCAAGAGCTACGTGAAAAGAATGCCTTGGTCTATGGTTTTGGCAGTAGCATTTCACTGGATGATTGGACGGAGTCAGGAGCGCTGACGATTGATGCAAACTATAGCGCAGGCAAATCGGCTCAAGTGTCTCAAGCCGTGTATAAAGTGTTGAATGAGTTACTGGCAAAAGGCGTTACTGAACAGGAAGTCGAAGCTGCGAAAGCTGATATTTTGAAAAAGCGTGTGACTGCACTTGAAGATAGTCGCAATATCCATCGCATGTTGATTCCTCAAATGAAGCGCAATCGTACTTTACTGGATCGTGAGCAACGCGATTTAGCTTTGGCCAAAATCAGTAAAGCCGATGTTGATGCCGTGATTCAGAAATATATTCAGCTGGATCAGTTGGTTGAAGTGATGGCTGACCAATATGGCAAAGCGCAGCCAGCGTTGAAAAAGTAAAGATTTCAGTTTTCACCGAAAAAGAACCCCTCAATATAGAGGGGTTTTTTGTCATAAGTCTTATGAAGCAGTTTTCTTAGTTTTCTATTCAAGCCGATAAAACTGTTTGGCATTGTGATGGAATATACGCTCTAAAGCATCAGGGTCATAGGCTGCGACGACATCACTAAAGGCATCAATAATATTGACCAACGATGTACTGACCGAATCCATCGGAAAGTTAGAGGCAAACATCACCCGATAGGTGCCAAAACAGGCGAGGGCATGCGTAATCATGGGATGTGCCAGATCAAAGACTTCTTGTTTGGACGCCAGCCGGTCTTCTTTATGAAAACGATGTCCTAATACCGGCATGAAGAGTCCCGACATTTTGGTATAGACGTTTGGACAGCTTGCAAGCTCAGCTAAGTCGTCTTTCCAACGGAAGAAAATATTTTCCCGTGCCGTCTGTGTCATCCCTGTATTTGCGCCAATTGGGCCAAATAAACCTGCGGGTGTCCCCAAATGGTCTAGCACAATGGAGGTTTCAGGGAACTGCTTGGCCAGATAAATCACATCTTCAAGCTGTGTGGAATAAACCCAAGCATCAAAACTCAAGTTGTATTGGGACAGTACTTCGAAGCCTTTGAGAAATTTTTTATTGCGATATAAGTGTGGCTCATCTGTCCACGCATGGATTGCTTTGTCTTCATGAAAAGACGCCATTTTACGAATACCACGAAAGTGTGGTGAAGCTTTATGGTGTAATTTTAGGATCTTCTTAAAGTTACGATCCCGCGGGTCAGCTGTTGCGACAATGCCACCCAATTTGACCGTATCTGCCCCAAAAGCTAAAGACTCAATAAACTGAGTTTCCTCAACCACACCTTTGCCTTTGCTGTGATGCCAACTGGCTTCAACATGTACCACTTGTTCTACTGTGTATGGGCCAGTATCGTGTTTATAGTCATGAGGCAAATAAGGACGTGTGATATGACGGGTTAGACCGACAGTTTCAATCAGATCTTTAGGTTTCACCAAACGAACCATTTTGTCCAAGAGCTTAGGATGCTTGCCCAATAATTTGACTGCCAAAGCC
>NZ_DKIK01000068.1:15108-16229 GCF_002454215.1 Acinetobacter sp. UBA6720 | reverse complement strand
TCCCACTGGTGAATGTGCGGATCAATGAGTGCAAAGTCCAAATGCTGCATGTTTTTCCCTAAATTATATTCTTTCAGGATTACCTTACTGCAAATTGAGGTATTGCAACATTGTATTTCATTTCAAATACGACGAAATGAAAAAAGCCTGCACGAGGCAGGCTTTGATTGATCAGTGATCGTGTTTGTGGTCATGCTTATTGGCATGAAATTCTTCGTTATGACGGAAACGAAGATAGTTTTCAAACTGTTCACAATATTCGTCATAGTTGTCTTCCAGCATCATTTGGAATTGCTGCAAAATATAAGACATGACTTGCTCTTTGGCATCACGCATTTCATCGCCATCTTTAAAGTTGTTGGCTGCTACCCACGTGTTAAAACGGGCTGTACCAAACAACATTGCTGCGCTCACTTGTCCACGCATTTCAGCAGGTTTCACTTGTGAACCTTTTTCAGTGCGACAAAAATCGTTTGCTTGCTTAATAAATTCATCTGCACGTTCAAAGAATTTAGCATTCAACGCTTCTTCTTCGGTGACATCTGTTGCTTCAATCTTCTGAACCATGAACTTGTCCTAAAATACATAAATAACTCAGACTGCATTATAGGCAAAGCCTTGCAGAAACTAAACCTTTGCCTTAATCTAAAAATAGCCTAAGCAGTAAAATAGAGAATATTCATGCAAGATGCGATTGCGGTACAAAGTTTAAAAAGTGATATTGCATTATTGCGTCAAAACATTTGGCCACCACAAAATTTGGCCAATGTCGAAGGCTTACCGATTTATTACGCTACAAAAGCAGAGGTTGAGGACTACTACCGTCAGTGGACGGGTTTGCTTGAGCGGGCGCAAGACTTATTCCAACCCTTTATGGAAGATGAGGTACTGGACGCGATTCATTTACCCAGTCATTTGAATTTACCGCTGTTTTATTTTCACGTCGATCGTATTCGGATTAATAAAACCCGTGCCAAAGAGTCTAAAAGTTTTCGCGGTATTGCGAGCTTAATCGAAAAATGTGGGCAGTTTGAACCCGAGCAAATCCAAGCTATGCGCGCTTGGTTGGACAGCGATGATAATGCCGCCTTGGTTGCGCATAGGGAGTTTATTGACCTCAG
>NZ_DKIK01000068.1:0-15092 GCF_002454215.1 Acinetobacter sp. UBA6720 | reverse complement strand
CGTACCCGATTTTATGTAAATGGTATCGTGTTAAGTACCGAAGCACACTTTGAGTTGGTCGATGCGCGAGACAAACCACGTAAACAGCGTAGCGATAGTTATAATGATCCACTCGCAGATAACAACACGTGGAAAGTATACGGCAAGTATCGCTAACTTAGGTGCTGGCAGAATTCACTTATAGAAGAACCTTTCACTGTTGATGTGTGTTCTGATTTAAACGTCTATTTCAACTTTTTGGTTTGACTGAACTGCATCAGCTGTTGTTCAAGCAATTTCAGCATTCTATTTTTTTCCGCGGCGATCCATCCTGTGGCAAAACTATAAGCGACTTCTGGTTCCGGGGCTTGTTGAAATAAGGCGTCTGCAACGACCAAATCGTTATAGTGCCCCAAGCTTTCTTGCACTGCTTTGAGTTTTTTTAAATAGGTTTTTAACGCTTTTGCATCGAGTAGAGACGCCACAAACTCAATGCTATAACGCAGTTGCTTGACTTGTTTGCGAATACGGTGTTTTTCTTCATCCTCAAGCTGGCTAAAGTGCTCGGCATGTGCACATATTTTATCGTGTAAAGCATGGATTACTTTAAGTGCATGCTTTTTCAGTTTGGCTTTTGAAGGCGAATCTAGTTTTTGCTCTGTAAATAAAATCAATTCAAGCCAAAGTTGCATCGTTTCGGGTTGTTGGAATAGGGCGCAGACATCAGTGATGACTTCTGTACTTGGCGCAAGATGGTCTAATGGATAACCTGCCTCAATCAGTTGAGGAAGTAAATCTTCATTTAAGGCATCAATGTCGCGGGTTCCACCTAAGGCTTGAAAAATAGTGGTAAGTTCCGTTTTCCAGTGCGGTTGAATGGCGTCCGACCATGCAGAAAAACTTTTCAGTGCGCTACGTAATCGGCGGATTGCCACGCGGGCTTGGTGGACATGTTCACTGGTATACTGCTGTCGCGCAATTGAACTAGCATTAGGGAGTAGGTGCTGTAAGCAATTAGCCACTATGCTTTGCAGAGCCTCAACTTCGCTTGAGCTTCTGTCCAGTGCAAGAGATGTTTGATACTGTGCGGGAAAGTAACTTTGTTGACGGACAGCTAGAAGCCCATAGTCAGATTTACTGTGTGTGTCGAGCAACAGTTGATACTTTTGAATCCAAGGCCGTATAAATGCGATAAGATCCTCTATAGATCCTTGTTTTAATTCAAATTCTATCTCGAAAATATCTACACTGCTTTGTTCTTTAAAAATTTTTCCAATATCGAGTGCAATCTCAACTGTACTGTTCCCAACATCCTGCAAAACACGTAAACGTTGGATGTTAGTTTCAAAGAGCAACTTAAGGGTTGGAAGTGGAAGCCCCAAAGCGCGCTTTAATTGTTTATAGACAGCGGGATAAGCATCATAGCTATGTAAGTCGAGAGTCGTTGTCTCAGGTGGCGCTATATCAAATTCAAGTTCAAATCGACTCAGCGCTTTAGCGTTGTTCACGGCTTTGAAGGTTTGTTTCCATTCATCATTTTCCTGACGACGTCGAATCGCGATGCAATGTTTAGCAAGGGTTTGTTCAGCTGTATCAAAGTATTGTGCTGCCAGATGAATCGGTTCAGCCTTGAGCAAGCTAAAAGCTTTTTGTAAGGCCTTACGCTTCTTAACTGGAACTTGGAACTTAAACTCAATCTCTTGCATAGCGCTTACTCATAACGACCTGCATTTAACTATATGCTAAATCGAGTAAAAAAAGACCAATTTTGAATGAATATAAGCTAAAAGAGCAGAAACAGTGTGATAGAGGTCCCTTTTAAAATAATGAGGTGGAAGTTAAATGTATGAGGATTAATAAGTACTGATGGTTGCCGTGAAGTGACGATAACTTTACATTGAGTAGGAATGTATCGCCTTACTTCTTAAGAATAAAAATGGATATAACCTGTATTGTTCTGATGATAGGCCGTTTTGCCATAGATAAATTAGTGGTTTGGAAGATAACAACCACGATTTTCTATCGTGGTTTTACGACTTTTCAGGTCTTGTGGAGGGAAGATAGCAGTCATATATTTATATAACTGCTTATTATGGTATGCAGAGCGTTATTTCAAGAATTTACGGCTGACTAAGAACTGTTCTGTGGCATCTAAAAGTTTATCTGCATAGACTTCAAGTTTTGCTGTGAGCCAGCCCAAAACAAACCAATCACTGGCTTCAAGTTCTGTCTGTTGAATGTACGTAGCAGAAGTCGCTAAGATTTGATATTCATGTGCGGCTTGTTGGGCATCATTTAACGCTTTACTGTATTTCTGCAAATTTTTCACATCATAAATTGACGTTAAAATAGGAAAGCTAAACTTCAGTTCCTTAATTTTCTGTGCCAATACATCTAAGCTTTCAAAGTGACTAATATCCGCAGCATTTAAGCTTTCTTGTAGCTGTCGATATTGGTTTTGCAGGGTATTGTGTGCATAGGTTTTTAAATCCTGCTTTTGCACCTGATCATGTGAACTTAAACTAAACGTTAATAACTCAAGATAATGATGGACGTTTTGGGTCGATTTAACTAAATTTCCAAGCTTTTCTTGAGCATACAATATGTCTTTAGCAAGATTTTCTGTTGTGGTTGGATTTTGTAAAAATGCACCTAAGGTATCTTGCATGTGTTGCAAATGCTGTAGTTGGTCGAATTGATGCTTAAATGCGCCCAGTTGCATTGCCCATTTATCAGAAATATTGCTATTCCAGTCTTTGAATAACGCTAGCGTTAGTTGTAAGTGCTCTAAAGCAGTTTGTGCTTGATCAATATGGCTTTGCTCAGCAACACCTGCCGAAATTGCGGCAATATTGGGCAGTAAGTGCTGCATTTGCTGACCAATCAGTAAACTCAGGTTATGTGCCGCACTTTCTTTTTTTGATAAGACAAAGTCTTTTTCAAAACGTGCTGGACTAACGGTTTGCTCAAGTGCCAGTAAGTTACCCATTTCGGCTTTGCTACGAACATCTAACCACAGTTGATACTTCTTCACCCATTCAAAACTAAAAGCCAAAAGTGACTGCACAGAGCCTGATTTGAGTTCAAACTCTACTTCATGGATGGTCTGTTCTCGACCAGATGCACGAACCACACCGACATCCAAACAGACTTCAATTTCAGCATCTTCAAACTCAATAACGCGATAGGTACGTTGGATATCCGTTTCAAAGGTGAGCTTTAACGCAGTTGCATCTGATCCTAAAGCTTGGGTTAAAATCTGTTGAGCTTCTGGAATAGCTTCATAAATACTGAGGTCGAGTTCAGGAGATGACTCTAACTCACCCAAATTGTGATTATGTTCAAAACGGTGTAAATGACTTTTACCTGCGGCTTTGAGTGTTTGAATCCAGCAAGTGCCTTCAAGACGCTGACGCAAAGCAGCGCCGTGTTGAGCCAAAAGGCGGTCAGGCGTATCAAAATACTTGGCTTGAAGTTGAATATTTTCAGATTTTTTAGGATCTAAAGCTTTAAGAAGGGCGGTACGTCGTGCTTCGCTAATCTGAAATTTTAATTCAATTTCAACCATGAAAAATTCCTAGTTTGAGGGGCTAGGTCAGTGCCAAGCCTTTATGTATTTAGATGCATGATCTGTAGTTTGTTTTATGTGCGCTAAAGGCACACCAATGGACAACTGAATTGTAGCGAAAAAGAGACCGTATGTAAGACTTGACGACACAATAAAACAAAGTTGCAGTGAGAGATTGATCAAAAAACAATTCTGTTTTTATTGGAAACTTTCTTAGAGGTGATTGCACTTTGCAGACTGAACATTTTCAGCTATGTTGGTAGAAAACCATCAGGATGATGACAAATGAATGCACAGGTTGAACCGAAACAGGAACGTGATGTAGAACCTAATTTTCAGTTGCCGATTAAGGACTTTCAGCAGTTTTATCGTTTTTATCTAACAGAACACCGTAACATCATGAGCCGTCGGTTGCATGTCACGGGCAGTTCGATGGGGCTGTACTTTTTCTCTAAAGCCATACTTAAACGCAAACCACGTTATTTTGTATACGGTTTAGTCTCTGGCTATGCCTGTGCGTGGGTAGGTCATTTTGTTTTTGAAAAAAATAAGCCAGCCAGTTTTAAACAGCCTGTGTATAGTTTTATCTCGGATTGGCGCATGTTCTTCGATGTGTTACGCGGAAACCTTAGCTTACAAGATCGTACTTTGGATAAAATTCCAAGTGAGTGAAGTACTTTATGACCAAATGATGAAAATATTCGTCGCAACCCGAAATTAACAGTTGCAATGTTAAAGTGAATGTTCTAATAATGAAGTCGTTGTATATATTTTCATCTTATTGCAAGTAGGCACATTTAGCTTATCTTTGTTTTGAGTTTTCCAAGCCTAGAGTGACCTTCTCTAGGCTTTTTTTATGTCATATTCAAATAAAATACGTGGCTTTTTAGCTTTTTATGATGTTGTTTGAACATCACTGGTTTAAAAAGCTAAAAAGCCGTTTAGATCGCTGCTCATCTCTTATTCTTGTTATGAAGTTGTTATTTTAATTTTGTTCTTGTTACCTTATGTATCCATTAAACTGCGAAAGCGTTGGGGTGGCTATCACTGATAATAGGTATTTTTAGACGGCACTTGTTTAGTCGCGACTTTTTTGTACATAGCAGTATGTTTTCAATGTCAATTCATTAAGGTTGGATTGATTTTTAGCTTTATAATAGAACAACATAACCCAAAGGTAGAATTAAATGCGCGGTTTATATCTAATTACAAATGATGATCCATTAGAGCTACTTTTGGCTAAGTTGGAGGGTGCGATGGCAACTGGTGAAATTGCGATTTTGCAATATCGTCGTAAGAAAGTACCCAAAGAACAGCAAGACTATGAAGTTGAGTACATGAAAGCTATGTGTGCTGAATATCGAGTTCCTTTTGTGATTAATGATGACTTGGAAATGGCGGTTAAGTACGGCGTTGGGGTGCATTTGGGACAAGATGATGGTGAAGTTGCTGAAGCTGTTGCCCGTTTGCCTCAAGGCGTGGTTATCGGTCGTACTTGTCTAAACTCGATTGAACTTGCTGAAAAAGCGATTGCTGAAGGGGCAACTTATGTGGCTTTTGGTGCAATATATGCAACTCATACCAAGCCAGAAGCAGGTCATATTGGTTTGGAGACTTTAAAAGAAGCCAAAGCCAGATTGAATGTGCCCATTTGTGCAATTGGCGGTTTAACAGTTGAAAATTCAAGTGAAGTGATTGATGCGGGTGCCGACCTTTGCGCAGTGATTAGTGATATATTAGGTCGATCAATGTCTGCGATTCCCGATCGTATTGAACAGTGGGCTGATTTATTTGCATCTAAAGCTTAAGTGTTTTAGATGTCTTTTTATTTTTTGAGTTGAGTAATTTCATGAGCTTATCTCCAAAGCAAGAACAATTGTTTAAACAAGCTAGCAAACATATTCCAGGTGGTGTGAACTCACCTGTACGTGCCTTTAATAGTGTAGGTGGAACGCCTGTCTTTATTGAAAAAGCGCAAGGTGCGTATTTGTATGATGTGGATGGTAAGCGCTATGTGGACTATGTAGGCTCATGGGGACCAATGATTTTAGGTCATGCTCATCCTGAAATTATTAAAGCTGTACAAAGTGCTGCGATAGATGGTTTAAGTTTTGGTGCACCTACTGTGCATGAAACGACTTTGGCCGACATTATTTGCGAAATTATGCCGTCAATTGAGTTGGTACGTATGACCAATTCAGGTACTGAAGCCACCATGACTGCGATTCGTCTTGCGCGAGGCTACACAGGTCGTGACAAGATTGTCAAATTTGAAGGCTGTTACCACGGTCATTCAGACTCGTTATTGGTCAAAGCGGGTTCAGGCTTGTTAACCAATGGTGAGGGGGAAGCCACC
Source organism: Acinetobacter sp. UBA6720 (assembly GCF_002454215.1). Classification (NCBI taxonomy): domain Bacteria; kingdom Pseudomonadati; phylum Pseudomonadota; class Gammaproteobacteria; order Moraxellales; family Moraxellaceae; genus Acinetobacter; species Acinetobacter sp. UBA6720. Next base: position 9,189 of record NZ_DKIK01000068.1, on the reverse strand, counting down.
TCAGCGGGCGTTCCTGCTGACTTTGCCAAACATACGCTCACACTTCCGTATAACGATATTGCAACCTTAAAAGAGTGCTTTGCTAAGTTTGGTTCCGAGATTGCAGGGGTGATTGTTGAACCTGTAGCAGGAAACATGAACCTTGTGAAACCAATTGATGGATTCTTGCAAGCGATTCGTGATGTGTGTGATGAATATGGTTCTGTTTTTATCATTGATGAAGTGATGACAGGTTTCCGTGTTGGGCTAGGCGGTGCGCAAGCTCACTATGGCGTGACCCCAGATTTAACCACCTTGGGCAAAATTATTGGTGCAGGCTTACCTGTTGGTGCATTTGGCGGTAAACGAGAAGTGATGGAGTGTATTGCTCCACTGGGTAAAGTTTACCAAGCTGGAACATTGTCGGGGAATCCACTTGCAATGCGTGCAGGGATTGAGATGTTTAAGCACCTGCGCCAAGAGGGATTCTACGAAAAATTGACAGCGCAGCTAGAAAAACTTCTTGCTGGTTTACAAGTAGCGGCCGATGAAGCAGGTATTGCTTTTAAAACACAACAAGTAGGTGGTATGTTTGGTTTGTACTTTACCGATCAAGAAGACATTACCAGCTTCGACTCGATGCTCAAGTGCGATATCGACGCATTCCGTAAATTCTTCCATGGCATGTTAGACCGTGGCGTGAACCTTGCACCTTCAGCATTTGAAGCAGGTTTTATTTCTGCCGCACATACAGATGAAGACATTGAATTTACTCTTCAGGCCGCAAAAGATGTTTTTGCCAGCATGAAGTAAATTTTCAGTTCTATCATTATATAGCCCATCTTAATTGATGGGCTTTTTTGTATTAGGTATTTGGAGGAATGAAAAATGAAAATCAAACATTGTTTAACGTTGGTAGATGCTGAATTTATACTAAGTCATGCTTTTGATTATGCTCAGACGCATGAACTTAATGTAAGTATTGCTGTTGTAGATGAAACAGGAGTTTTACTGACAATGAAGCGAATGGATGGAGCATCGCCTATGACAGCAAATTTATGTATTGAAAAAGCCAAATGTTCAGCAATGAGTCGTCGCCCATCAAAGTTATTTGAAGACTTGATTCGATCTGGGCAGATGGGTTTTCTGAGCATGCAAAGCTTTTCGGGAATGCTCGAAGGTGGCGAACCGATTATGTATGAAGGGCAATTGGTTGGAGCAATCGGAGTATCAGGTGCAAAATCTTTTCAAGATGCTGAAATTGCGCAACATGCACTTTCTATATTTTTTGCACAGTTCAATTTCGAAACTTGAGGGCTTCAAAGCAGCTACAAAATATGGTTGAGTAAAATTCGCAAGGATGCGAGCAATTTTAAAATTCTAGTTGTGAACTAAATCACAATATAAAAAATGGATTATTAAAACAAGATTTTTTTTTAAAATAAATAAATCATATATTTATATTAATATGTAAAAACAAAATACATATAATAAAAATTATTTTAAATATTACATGGGGTTTTTGTTACACGAAAAAACATTAATTTCGACTATTTTGGTTGGTGATATAAAAATTAAATAATTTTGAAATAAATAATATTCATTTTTATAAATACAACCAATATATTTGCATTTATATTTTCTGAGGCGTATTTTAACAGTTGGAAAATAATTCTTAGTTTTAACAATAAGCCTAATAATAAAAGTGAGTCCATAATATGATTGAGTGGCTACAAGGTGAATTAAAACATAGTCCCGAAATTCTATTGTTTTTGTCTTTGGCAATAGGCTTTTGGATTGGTCAATTTCAATTTGGTAAGTTTCAATTTGGTGGTGTCGCAGGATCATTGCTGGTTGCAGTGATTCTCAGTTTGATTGGTGTCCCTGTTGATAATGGTGTGAAAGCCATTCTATTTGCCCTATTTATTTATGCGGTTGGGTTTGAAAGTGGGCCGCAATTCTTCAAATCTCTCGGACCTCAGTCGATTAAAGAAATTTTACTGGCTGCCTTTATGGCCATTTGCGGACTTATCACCGTGCTTGCTATGGCAAAAATCTTTGATCTAGATAAAGGTTTGGCTGCAGGCTTAGCCGCTGGTGGTATGACACAGTCTGCCATTATTGGCACAGCAGGCGATGCTCTCTCGCGCTTAGATTTGCCAATGGCAGAGATTCAACGACTGCAAGCCAATGTCGCAATTGGCTATGCCGTGACTTATATTTTTGGTTCTCTAGGTGCGATTATTATTTGTGTGAACATCTTGCCGAAATTTATGGGGCGAGAAATTCATGATGATGCACTTAAAGCGCAGTCTGAGCGTTTAAAAGGTGCTTTTGAACTTGCCCCAGGTCAAGAACTGGCGATGCCAGAAATTGTAGGACGAATTTATAAAGTCCAACAAGCCTCTGGAAAAACAATTGCAGAATTAGAAGCCCAAAAATCAGGAATTACCATTGAGCGACTTAAACGTAAAGATCAGTTTATTGATGTATCTCCTGAAATTACGTTACAAACAGATGATGTGGTTCTCATTGTCGGTCGCAGAGCAAGTGTTGTTTCTATTACAGAGAATATTGGTTCAGAACTCCAATCGTCCCAAGGCATGGAAATGGTCATGGATACGACGGATGTCATTTTAAGAAATTCTAAATACATCAATCGAACACTAGGCGATGTCAAAGCCAATACGCCTGATTATCTTAAACACGGTATTTATGTATTGGGCATTAAACGTCAGGACGAAACACAACTCTTAAATGATGAAACCATGTTGCGTCAAGGCGATGTGGTGACCGTATACGGAACCAAAAGTGATCTTGAGCGTTTAGTCAAAGAAGCAGGTAAAGCCTTACCAGAGAGCTTAAAAACAGACTGGATCTTCCATGGCGCGGGTTTAGTGGTGGGTCTATTAATTGGCTTATTCGTCATGCGTATCGGTGATGTTCCGCTGACGCTTGGTGCTGGCGGTGGCGCACTTTTATCAGGTCTGTTGTTTGGTTGGTTACGTAGCCGAAATCAAGTTCATGGCAATATGCCTTTAGCCGCTTCGCAGTTACTTAAAGATCTAGGTCTTGCAGGATTTGTGGCTGCTGTTGGTTTACAGTCAGGATTACAGGCCATTCAAACCATTAAAGACAGTGGCTTGTCATTATTTATGATTGGTGTGGTGGTCACCGTTGTGCCACTCATTCTTTCGATGCTTTTTGCACGTTATGTTCTGCGTTATGACAATGTCGCAGTCATGGCAGGTGCCTTAACTGGTTCACGCAGTGCAAACCCTGCATTTGGTGGAGTGCTTGATAAAGCAGGCAATTCAATTCCTACAGTTCCTTTTGCAATTACCTATGCATTGGCCAATGTTTTCCTCACCTTGCTGGGTCCACTGATTGTGGGTTTAGCTTAAAAATTGATGTTTAACAATAAATCTTTGGCTTCACTATAATTAAAGGAGACTTCCCATGGGGAACGTTGATTACTCAAAATACGCAAAACTAAGCCCATTTGAATTAAAAGATAAACTGATTGCACTCGCAGAAAGTCGAACTGATCGGATGATGCTGAACGCAGGTCGAGGAAACCCAAACTTCCTTGCAACTGTGCCTCGTAGGGCTTTTTTCCAGCTGGGTTTATTTTCTGCAACCGAATCTGAGTTTTCATTTTCATATATGCCAGAAGGGCTCGGGGGCTTTCCACGACCTGTCGGTTTGCAATCTCGTTTTGATAACTTTGTACTTGAAAATCGTGATAAGCCAGGCGTAGTGTTTTTAGGAAAAGCAATTTCTTACGTCAGAGACCAGCTGGGCTTAGATCCTGATGCATTTTTACTGGAAATGGTTGAAGGTATTTTGGGCTGTAATTATCCTGTTCCAGATCGCATGTTACGCCTCAGCGAAACCATCATTAAAGAATATGTGCTGCGTGAAATGGGCGTGCAAGGTATGCCAAAAGATGGCTTAGATCTGTTTGCTGTAGAGGGCGGAACAGCAGCAATGGCATATATTTTTAACTCGCTTAAAGAAAATAAAATTATTGCTACGGGTGATCGAATTGCTATTGGTACCCCGATTTTTACCCCTTACTTAGAGATTCCAAAACTCAATGATTATCAGCTAGAAGAAGTATTGATTGAAGCATATCCAAAACAAGGATGGCAATACCCAGAGTCAGAGCTCCGCAAACTAGAAGATCCATCAATTAAAGCTTTCTTCTTGGTGAATCCAAGTAATCCGCCCTCAGTTAAAATGAGTGATGAAGGCTTGGCGATTTTGGCAGATATTGTTAAAAAACGTCCTGATCTGATTATTTTGACCGATGATGTGTATGGAACATTTGCTGATAATTTCAAATCATTATTCGCCATTTGTCCAGATAACACCATTTTGGTTTATTCGTTCTCCAAATACTTTGGTGCGACAGGCTGGCGTCTTGGGGTCATCGCCATGACCAACAATAATATTTTGGATAAGAAGCTTACTGAATTATCTAAAAAAGACAAAAAAGAACTAGAAGAACGCTATTCATCACTTACGACTGACCCATCGAGTATCAAATTTATTGATCGTCTGGTGGCAGATAGTCGTAATGTGGCCTTAAATCACACCGCTGGACTGTCGACACCACAACAGGTTCAAATGGTTTTATTTGCGTTATTTAACTTAATGGATTCACGTCAAAGTTATAAAAAAGCAGTTAAATCTGTGGTGCGTGAGCGTGATGCAGCACTGTATCGACAACTGGGTGTTGATGTTCCTCAAGATCCAAATGCAGTCGATTACTATACACTGGTGAATTTGGAAAATACTTCGCGGACGCTTTATGGTGATGAGTTTGCAGACTGGGTTATGAAAAATAAAAACCCAACTGAATTACTTTTCCGTGTAGCGGATGAAACGGGCGTGGTTTTACTTCCAGGCTCGGGTTTTGGTGTACAACATCCTTCTGCACGCGCATCCTTGGCAAATCTGAATGAATTTCAATATGCAGCCATTGGTGATTCATTGCGACGCTTTGCGGAAGAGTCTTATCAGGAATATCTAAAATCTAAAAAGAAAAAGTAAGCTTGAACGGTGTGGATTAAACCAGTTATAAAAAAGCCCATCTCATTTGATGGGCTTTTTTATATTGTTTTAGATGCAGAATAAAAAAGAGACGTTAGATAGATAGGGACGAAAGCTTTTCAATATGCGAAGAGTAGAAAATATATAATTCAGTATTTCTTTACTTGACTGAATTTTTAAATAAAGCATCTGATAGAACAGAAAGGCTATAATTCTCCTGAAATACTTGATGATCAGTGTCTTGGATGTATTAAATATGCTTATTGCACTATAAAATGGATGGTTTAGGAGTAAACATATAAAATTCATTAATCGCTATTTGCACAATTGGAACTTTCTGGGAACCTAGATGAAGTCACTTTTAGGGGACATGTTAATTACAAATTACGTTGATTAACTCTTGAACATGAATCTCTAAGGTATCCAAAGTAGGTAGCGGTAAAATAGTATCCTTAAATATTAAAGGCAGTTCCGTACAGCCTAATATAATGGCATCAATATCATCTTCATCATGCATTTGTTGTACAATTTGGAGCATCTGTTTTTGTGTTTCAACGGAAACAATCCCATGCTCTAATTCGTTAGAAATTTTGTCTGCAATAAATAACTGCTTATCGGCATGTGGCATCACAATATTTATTCCAGCTTCTACAAAAGGCTTTTTAAAAAACGCTGCCTGCATTGTAAACTGTGTTCCGAATAGCCCAATTTTTGCATAATTTTGACGTTGTACTTCCTTTTTTGTCGCCTCCACAATACTTATTAAGGGTACTGTCGAATTTGCTTGGAGTTGATCAAAGACAATGTGAGGGGTGTTGCCTGTTAAGGCAATAATTTCTGCACCACCAGCAATTAGGCTATTAATTCCTTTCATTAAGTATGAAATCAGCCCTTCAAAATCTTCATGCTCACAGAACGCTAAAACTTCAAATACATTTAGGCTTTCGATTGCTAAGTTGGGGAAGAATGTTGGTCCAACTTTTTCCTGTAAGGAATAAACTAGTTTTTTATAATAAAGCAGGGTCGATTCGGGTCCAATACCACCAATTAATCCCAGTTTTTTCATTTTTTAGCCTCTAGTCGACGTTCTGTCGTGGTTTTTCCCGCGACACCCCAATTGTCCATTTCAACTTCATCAATAATGACCATCGTTGTTGCTGGATTTTTATTTAAAACAGTGACTAAGAGCTGAGTAATCCCGTCAATAATCTGCTTCTTTTGTTCAATCGTAGGTGCTTCATTTCCACCTGTCACTTTCACATTTACGAAAGGCATTGACATCCTCTACACATTATAAAATTAAGGTCTCGAATGTTAGAGGGTATTTTTATTCAATAAAATTAAATAATATTGAGCAAATCGTTTAATTTTATTGAATCATGGAAATTAGCCAACTTAAAACGCTTATTGTGCTTATTGAAACTGGAAGTATTACTGGTGCAGCCAAAAAGTTAAACCGAGTACCTTCCGCAATTACTATTCGCTTACAGCAGCTTGAGGAGTATTTGGGAGTATCACTTTTTATTCGAGAGAAAAAAAGTTTAGTTGCGACACCCAAAGCATTATTACTGTATCAATATGCAAAACAAATCGTAGCACTGGCGTATGAAGCTGAAAATAAAATCAAAGCTGATCAACCTTGTGGGCCTTTACGAGTGGGGGCATTGGAAAGTATGGCGGCAACAAGATTACCCGCACCACTGGCTCAGTTATATTCGATTTATCCTGCAATTGAATTGGAACTGGTTACAGGTATACGCGATGGTTTATATCAATCTTTACTGGATGGCGAGTTAGATGTTGTTCTAATTGGAGATGCTCCTCAAAATCCACTGTTGAATCGTTCGCTCATTTATGATGAAGAACTTATAATTATTGCGCCTAAGGGGCATCCTAAAATTTTAATGCCTTCAGATGCTGAAAGTGCAATTATTCTTGCATTTAAAGAGGGTTGTTCTTATCGGGATCGACTTTTAAACTGGTATCAGTCCTTTAATATCACACCAAAAAGGATAGCTGAGGTTGCATCCTATCACGCAATTCTAGGTGGTGTAGCCGCGGGCATGGGGATTGCGATTATTCCCAAAACGATGTTCGATACTTTTCCAAATCAAGATTTATTGTCCGTACATTATATAGATTCAGCACTAGGACGAATCCAGATTGAATTAATTTGGAGAAAAGAATTAATTTCTGCAAATATTCAGGCTTTAGAAAAGTGCCTCCTGAATAGGACGTAAATGATTGATTTAATTTATACTGGTATGAAGTTTTGGATGATCTTTTTTGCATATTTTATTGGTCAAACTTATGATGTTTCTAGCGTTTTAATAGATTGAATTCCAAAATAAAAAATGGGGGAAAAATGGATAAATACTTACTGGTTGCCTTGGTGGTTGGTGCATGTATACTTTTGGTGATTTACACTCAACTTGCACCAACAGGTGGGCAAAAAAACTTTAAGCAAATTGTGCAACAGGCATTTAGTCGTTATAAAGTGATTGAAAAAAATTACACCATTATGATTTGTGAGATCAACCATCGCAATGAACCAGAAGAGTTGGTCTTTATCCGTATTGACCCTGCTCAAAAGAAAAATTTGCGCACTTCAGGAAGAATGCTGATCGCCACCTATCCCCAAGCACCTTCAGTACGTGAAATGCGTAAAGACTTTAAAGGCTATGTCACTTAATTCATTAGCGTCGACGAGAGCTACTACGGCTGCGTCCACGTGCCATGCCGCCTAAAGCATTGAGTACAGCAAGTTTGGTCATACTGCCCGAAGCATGCGCATGACAGATGGCAGCAGCAAGCGCATCGGCGGCATCTTGCTGTGGTTTGATGCTTAGGTTTAAAAGTTTCATCACCATCATTTGTACTTGTTCTTTGTCCGCAGCACCGTAACCGACCACAGACTGTTTAATTTGACGGGCTGTGTATTCTGCAACTTGTAAATCTAGGTTTACTAGTGCAGCAATTGCGGCACCACGTGCTTGCCCGAGCTTCAGTGCGGAGTCAGGGTTTTGTGCCATAAAGACTTGTTCAACAGCAGCTTCAGTTGGACCATGAAATTTTACAATACGATCAATCCCTGCAAAAATACGCTTTAGACGCTCAGGCATTTCAGCTGTTTCAGTACGAATGGTGCCAGCATCGACAAAAATTAGTTTTTGACCTTCTTTTTGAATAATACCGTAGCCTGTGAGGCGAGAACCGGGGTCAATACCAATAATTAATGACATGCAAGCCCTTTAAAAAAAAATATATGCCCATATTGTTACATAAGCGGATGAAAAAAGCTTGATGTAGATTGAGCAGTTGATCATTGCACCTTATTCATTTTGTTGAGATTAGATTAATTTTCATGAAATTATTTCTTTTTATATTGGCTGGTGTCATTCTCGAAGTTTTCGTATGGATTGGCGTGGGCGACCTCGTTGGTAGTATGTGGTACGTATTCTTCTGGTTTATTGCTGCTTTCTTTATTGGCATGAGCCTGATTCGCAAGTACTCAGCAGGTTTAATGCCACAAATGCAGCAAATGCAAACAGGGCAGATGAGCGGTGATCCTGCACTAACCAGTAATCTACCTAAAATTATTGCAGGTTTTCTTTTATTGATTCCTGGTTTGCTAACGGACGTGCTAGCTGTGCTTTTACTTATCCCTGCGGTGCAAAAAGCCATGACAGGCGCATTGATGAAAGTGATGATGAAGCGTCAACAAACGATGATGGAAAAAATGATGGGTGGTATGAATGGCATGGGCGGTGGTGCTCAAGGTCAAAACCCATTTGCAGACATCATGCGTCAGATGCAAGAAATGCAACAACAGCAGGGTGGTTCAGGCTACCGTGACTCGAGTATTATTGATGGTGAAGCACGAGAAGTAACACCCGATGCGAAAAAAATTGAAATGAAAGATGTGAACAAATAATTTCATATTTAATCTTAAAGCCGAGTTTGACTCGGCTTTTTTTATTCTTAGATTAGCATTTGAAGTGCAACACCATGTTGTTGCCATAATACCTGACTCGGACTTTTAAAGCTGAGTCTTTTTCTTGGGCGATGATTCAAACGTTGAGTGATTTCTGAGATATATTCATCCGTATAGGCATTTAAATTACTGCTTTTTTTAATGTATTGTCTGATTAA
>NZ_DKIK01000202.1:1086-17727 GCF_002454215.1 Acinetobacter sp. UBA6720 | reverse complement strand
CTGCACATCCAGATAAACTTGCGACACATAATACGGTCATTGCAATACGATTCAACACTCAGCAAGACTCCTCAATTTTTCAAACTATTTTTAATGCAGCATTTCAGCTCTGATTTTGTTCAAAGATTAATAAAGTCTTGATCAAAAGTAAAAGCATTTTCTATCCATTGCTGATCATAAGTGAATTTTGAAAAATCTTGCTGTATGGTTTTTGCAATTTCTTTAAAAAAATCAAAACAAATCACATCAAAGCGACAATAATAATGCTGGAAATGTGGATGATCTTGTAAAAATAACATGGCCGTTTTGGCTATTTTACGCTGTTTTGACTGGGAAATTGTTTCAACAGCTTGCGCAAATCGCGTTCTTGATCGCGCTTTAACCTCAACAAAGACCAACTCTTGCTCCTTCTGTACAATTAAATCAATTTCACCAAATCTTGAATGATAATTGCCTACCACATAAACATAACCCTGTTGTTCTAATAAGACCAAAGCTTGCTGCTCTGCCCACTGTCCCAGTTTCATTCTGTTCTATTTCCCCGTTATTATTTTCTATGAATGGCAGTATGATCTAAAAATCACAGCTTAAATTATATATAGTTTGATGACTTTCATTATCTTCCTATCAGCTTAGACATAAAAGCTCTGATCTGAGATGTATCACCACCACTTCTCTTGATGACTTCTACTTTTCCTTATTTCTTAATAGCCAAATTTCAAGCGAAGTCTTAAATTGTAGCTGGAAAATAGATGTCTCATAGATTCTAATTCGCGCCATAGCGAGCAATTCGGGTAGAATGATGGATTGCAGTATGTTTGAAAAGATATATTGCACTTTTAGACTTTCAAGCGAAGTCCTTTTATTATTTTGCAGTGCGGAGAAAACCCATGAGTGCCCAGTTATTTGTAGTCGCAACCCCTATCGGGCACTTAGATGACATGACTTATCGTGCAATTGATGTATTAAAGTCAGTCAAAGTGATTGCTGCTGAAGATACACGAACCTCAGCTCAACTTCTTAAGCACTTCAATATTCAAACCCCTCTTACTGCATGTCATGATCACAACGAAAGTAATAAAATCGACTTGTTAATTCAGCGCTTGCTAAAGGGCGAAGACATGGCACTGATCAGTGATGCAGGTACGCCACTGATTAGTGATCCCGGTTTTAAATTGGTTCGTGCTGCACAAGAGCATAATATCCGCGTCATTCCTGTCCCTGGCGCTTGTGCCGCAATTGCTGCTTTAAGTTCAGTAGGCTTACCCAGTGACCGTTTTAGCTTCGAGGGATTTTTATCCTCCAAACAAACTCAGCGACTAGCAAACCTAGAAAAACTCAAAGACGAGACACAAACGCTAATTTTTTATGAAGCACCACATCGCATTTTAGACAGTGTCACAGATATGGCGAAGGTGTTTGGAGCAGATCGCCCTGTTGGTTTTGCACGTGAAATTACCAAAACCTTTGAAACCATCAAGAAAATGACTTTAGGTGAACTGGTGGCGTTCATTGCCAACGACCATCATCAACAAAAAGGTGAAATTGTTCTGGTTGTAGGCGGTGCAACTGCAGAAAAAGATATGGAACAAGAAAAGCTTGATCAGCTTTTAACACGCCTCTTACAAGATTTATCTGTAAAAGCTGCATCTCAATTGGCTGCCGACTTAACAGGGATTAAAAAGAAAATTGCCTACCAACGTGCTTTAGAACTCACTCAAGGCGACGCTTAAAAATACAAAAATAAAGAGCAGCAGAATTTAGGTTTTTTGCCTCGTTCTACTGCTCTAAATGTTAAGCGGATCCATGTGAACCGCTTAACCCCAAATTATGTTTTTATATCAGTAAAAATTTATAAGTAAGAATATGTAGAGCTTGCCTCATACTTGAGTATTGTCTCTATAGAATTAGCTTGCTTCTTGGTAGATACGACCGCCAGGTAGTTGGCAAAAGTATTGTTTCAAGGCATCCAAACAACGATGGATCTTCATCGGCTGTTGTTCATGCTTTGAAGTGATAGCATATAAAGTAAAATTTGGTAGCTTCCATTCTGGAATAACTTCTACTAAAGAACCGTTCACCAATTCTTTTTGTACATCCAAATATAAAATCCGAGCGACACCATGACCATGCTGGCACAGCGTTTTTGTCACCAAAATATTGTTACTGGCTACTCTCGATTTCATCTCAAGCTCAACCATCTCACCTGTAACCACATTTTTAAAATCAAAATCATGATTATTTTTCATGATGGTAATCGGAATAAGATCGTGATTTTTTAAATCTTCAGGTCGTGAAATTGGCGCCGACTGGTTCAAATAACTCGGCGATGCAACCAAAATTTGTTCAACACGAGCCAAAGGCACAACATGAAAACTCTGATCGTCAACTATTGGCCCCATTCTTAAAGCAATATCAATACGCCCTGCAAGCAAGTCCACATAATGATTATCTGCTTCTATATGAACAGATAATCCACGATGTGCAGACATCCAATGTGACAAAGCAGGAATCACATGATTTGCACCCAACTCTGGCGTAGTCGCTATTCGTAGCTCACCGACTAGATCATCGCGCAATTCATTGATACGTATTTTGCCACGTTCAGCAGCGGCGAGCATTTCTTGACAGCTGTGGAAAAAAGCCTGACCTGCTTCAGTTAAATTCAACTTTCGAGTTGAGCGATGTAGAAGAACAACTTCCATCTCTTGCTCTAAAGAACGAATTTGCTGGCTCACAGCACTTGTAGTGATGCCTAGCTCACGCGCAGCACCACTAAAGGAACTTTTTTCTACAACACAAGCAAAAACACCCATTGCCCGTAGTTGATCTAACATAAAATTCTCTCTGGATTCATGAGAAGTTTTCATCTTTTCGATAAAAACAACTCATTGTATTATACGGTGAATTTTTTGCTTTGCATCCAGATTTTTTAATTTAATGGTAAAACTATAGTCGGATTGATTGGCTTGCCATCTAGGCGTACTTGGAACTCCAACATGGTACGATTTGTGCCTGTTGATCCCATTTCAGCAATTTTTTGGCCAGCTGTCACATTTTGACCGCTCTTCACATTCATTGCACTATTATGTGCATAGGCTGTGATATAGCCATCAATATGCTTAATCAAAATTAAGTTCCCATATTCTTTTAAACCGTCTGCCGCATATACCACCTGCCCATCTGCTGCTGCATAGATTGGATCGCCTTGGTTACCGGCATAACGAATACCTTTCACATTATTGGCTAAATTGTAACCTTGCAATACAGCACCATTACTCGGTTTAACCCAACGTAAAGTCGAGGTTTGCGAGCTCGCAACAGGTGCAGTCGGTACTTTAGCAGGAGTCGTGCTGGTTGTGGTGGCTGTATTTTGACTCGGGAGACCAACATTTTGACGTTGAATTGGAGCAACTTGGGTCATTGGTTGTGTTGTTGTGGTACGCGGGCTCCCTGAGCCTTTTAAGCGTAGTGATTGCCCCACATAAATTCGGTACGGTGCAGCAATATCATTCATCTCTGCAACTGACAAATAACTCAGCCCATAACGCATCGCAATACCACTCAAAGTATCACCCGAACGAACCGTATAATAGTCTGGTGCTTTCGCAAAACGTGTTGCATTGTTGACCTGTGGCTTAGACGCACAACCACTTAAAATAACAGTCGAAACAACAGCAGTTGATAAAACAACTGTCTTCAACATGGTTGCGGGTACTGCAATGAAACGGATTTGAGACAACACAGACATTTATCTTACTCTCTAAAAAATACAAAAATAATAAATTTAATTTGCGCTAAGATTAGCAAAAAAGCATGTAGAAATAGTATCTCTGCGCGTATTTTCACAAAGTTATAACAAACAGTTGAGCATACGCCTTGTATTACCCAGCTGTATGGCTATTTATGGGTTCATTTGGACTTGTAATGCATGTAAAACGTCATAATTGGTGGCATCCATTTGAATAGGGGTAATACTCACAAAACCATGTGCCACTGCAAAAAAGTCAGACTCTACAGCATCATACCCCTGTTTAGGCTCTACTACCGCTTCACCAGATAATCCAATCCAATAGACTTGGCGCCCACGTGGGTCAACATGGCTGGTAATTGGTTTCGACTGACTACGACGTCCTTGATAGGTAATTTTCGCTCCCTGTAACTCTGCTACATCCGGGATATTAATGTTTAAAATATGTCGTGGTGGTAGCGTAGGCAAACCTTGTTGAACAAAGTCATGTACCCATTGTGCTGCATATTGATAATCTTCTGGGCTGTTGTAAGAACGTACTTCTGGCCCAGCCAATGATACTGCAATCGCCGGTTGCTTCATGAGGCGACCTTCAAAAGCTGCACCCACTGTTCCCGAGTACAGCACATCATCCCCCAAATTTGCCCCACTGTTAATCCCACTTACAACAAGGTCAAATTCAAAATCAAACAAACCATTCATAGACAAATACACACAGTCTGCAGGTGTACCATTGACTGCCCACATGTCAGGTGCAATTTCAATTGGGCGTAACGGGCGATCCAAGGTCAAAGCGCTAGAAAAACCGCTGCGTTCACTTTCTGGGGCTACAATTACAACTCGACCTAAAGGACGTAAAGCACGTGCCAATGCTTGAATACCAGGGGCAAAAACACCATCGTCATTAGCTATTAAAATATTCACTGCAATCTTCTTAAATCTATATTTGTCTGAAAAAACCTTAAAAAAACCATTTATTTATCTTTAATTTTAGTCGATATAGGTTCGCATTAATCTGTTAAATAAACGGGTACTGTAGCAGGTAATTTATTCAACCTAACAGGTAACTCAATGCTTTCAGATACCAAAATAAAATCGCTAAAACCTAAAGAAAAAATATATAGAGTACTTGATGCAGAAAGGTTATACATTGAAGTTAGACCTACTGGCAAGAAGTTATGGCGCTTCAAATACACTTTGAATGGCAAAAAGGTACTATAAGTTTCGGTGAATACCTTCTCGTATCACTTGAAGAAGCACGTAAAAAGAAAGATGAATCTAGGGTCTTGTTAAAAAACGATATAAACCCTGTTGATGAAAAAAAGAAAAAGAAGATTGATGCAGTTCTAGCCACATCTAATACTTTTAAAAGGCTTTATTGCACAAAGATTTAAAAAATAAATACCCCTAAGCGACTCAAGTTTAAATAACAACTTGGGTATGAGGTCGGCTTAATTCTGTAAATTTATTTAAGACTGCCACACGTGCATGAATCTCATTGACTTGACTGTCAAAATTCTTAGCGCTGAGTTGATCGCCTAATAATTCGATACAATGCATCTTGGTTTCGAGCAAACTACGCAGATGATATCCAGACCACTTTTTCCAAATCATTCTTCCTAGACGTTTACTGTTTTCAATAATTCTTTTCTTTCTAAAGATTATACTTTTTTGTCTTTCCATGGTTTTGCATTTTTTCTTGGCGGAATCACTGCTTGTTCTTGACGATCTGAGATCACTCGTCTGCAGCATTTAGTGTCATAGGCTCCATCGGTATAGACAGAATCTATTCGCTCATCAAGTGGTATTTGACCAAGTAAATCAGAGTACCCGTGAATCACTGATAACGATAGGTTTGTGCAACAAAGCCCCTTAAACCGGACTCCATAGCAGAATTTTGAGCATTAATCGGCGTGATACCTCTCGCAAGCTCTTCTTGATGTTTCTTCTCGTAAGCAAACATATAAGCTTGAAGTAAATTGTGATTGAAATCAAAAGAACCGCTATATATTGTTCTGCTTCTTTATATGTAAAAATAGCTGTTGTCATAACTTTTTATCCTTCTTTTATTAAAATGACTATTTTTTCTTTGGCGAAACCCACATTTTTGGCATTCCTATGACTAAGTTCCAAAAGATATAAGTAATCCCGTAAAACATTAATGCACCTAGTATCCATAAACCCAACATAGAATTCGTGAATAATTTATAAAATGCTCCTCCACGACCTATGCTATCCGCACCTTCTAACATAACAATAAAAGGTAAAACAATTGCTACAGGTGATAGACACATATTCAATATTGAAACTAAAAATCTCTTAGGAATTGGGTGATTTAGCATTTTATGGTCATAAAGCAAATACGACACTATTAAAAATAGAGTAGGAAAAGAAAAAAAATACATTAAAAATATGTAAATCCAAGCTCTAACCTCCACAATATTTAACAATGAAACATCAATATAAAATGGAAAAAATCTTAATATCAATTCCAAATTACTCAGCACTATATATTTATCAAAAAAAACAAGAAAAAACTCAGACAACAATACCATAGCTCCACTAAATAAAAATGAAACCTTTAAATCAAAACCCACCTTACCCACACTATACTCGCTTATCGACATAATATAAAAATCACAATAAAACACATTAAAATATTAATATTTAATTTATCCACCTTACTAAATACATCAAACAAACCTATTTTAAATATAATTTAACTCAATACTTTTTAATCAACATAACCCCTTCAAAAATAATAAAAACCTCTAATTCTCATAATTCACCACACCTAAAATATGCTCTATATAATTAATTCGTTTTGGATTTTTATCTACTTAAAATAGCTTATTTTTATAATGTACCTTCCCCATCAAACTGACAACAAAAAAAAAAGGGTCACTATGAACTAAAAATAAAGTTTTCTCAGTATTATTCCATTCAAATTTCCGCGCTATTGATCTAAAAAAATATGAATGGGTCCAGCACGCTCAATACGGTCCTGATTTTCTATTCTAAAAGTTATATACATTATTTTTATTCACAAGTGTTAAGCTTCTAGTTTATGTCACTTTAAGTATTTTTACCTAAAATTTAAATAAAATGCTTAAAAAATTAACAAAAACTTAAAATTAAATTATTGATATTTCATACTTTTAACCCACATTAAACATTTAAATCCAATCAGTGAAATTCATCACAGTTATTTAAATGCATACACCTAAGTTTATCTTAAACTTAGCCATTTTTAGTCAGCAATTAAAATCAGTAGATTTACAGATAATATGAAAACATTAGCTAAAGAATTTAATGCCTTCAACGCCAAAATAAAAACGTATCGCATCTTAGGTGCAGACTGCACTATACATTGAGATAAAGCCATCTGAAAAGCAGGAACAACGAGTCTGAATGAATATTCAGTTATTACTTTACAAAAGGAAGAAAGCAGCAAGATAAAATAAGCTAGCTGCTTCAGGCTTAAGCATAGAAAACAAGCCAAAGAAAAGATAATCTAACCGATAAATTATATTCAGTATTTGTCCATCAAATTATTCATGTTTTTTACTCATTTCAGATAACAAATCCAGTTGTATTTCTTGTATTTGAGCTAATCTATTCCACTGATGCATCAATAGATGATCTAGTTTTTCATTTAAATGTTGAATTTCTAACTCCGCCTTTAAATTTATTTTATAATCGTTTTGCGAACGCAACCTGTCTTTGGCTTCTTGCCTATTTTGGCTCATCATAATAACGGGAGCCTGAACAGCTGCGATACAAGATAAAATTAAATTTAATAAAATAAAGGGATATGGATCCGCAGGATGTGAAACCATCACGACTGTATTGATAATAATCCAGATCGCAAGGAAAAGCGCAAAGCACATGAGAAAAGCCCAACTGCCACCAAAACTAGCAATTCTATCTGCCAATCTTTCCCCTAGACTCCAATTTTGATTGAGCTGATCTTCTACATTTTGAGTGATCACCTCATGGTGTTGCAGACTTTTAATGACTTCACGCTCAAGATCTGTGACCTCTCCTTTCTCAGATTTTAACAGTGAATGAACATACTGAATTCGATATTTGGCTAAATCTGCTTGGCAAATATAACTTTGCGGTGACCATTCTGGGAAGTCATGTGCAATTTCTTCGATGATGGATTTTCGTATTGTCCCCATAGGAATGATATTTTTAATGAGGAATTTTTCCCCACAGACTAGACACTCACGACTTTCATTTTTTTCACTCATGATCACTCGCTTTAATAATCATTATAGTTTTTGGGGCGTAAGCATAATCGAATAAATTTCAAACCAATGTCAAATTTCACGACTTTTAAAATGAATGACAGCCATTCATATTTCCATACAAAATATCAATATATCGTCCCACTAAACCTAAACATCGAAGATTTCTTTTCCCACGATATCCCTACACGGATTATAACTCGCAACTATGTTCTAAGGCTTAGAAACATCATAAGATAAAATTATATATATCTGAAATTTATAATATTTTCCAATTCAACACTCAATAAGTTTTTCTTTATGCTCTCACCGCTTAACATTATAGCCATCTGGCTAAATCTCACTAAAATCAAAACAATGTTGTACTCAGATTGCTCATCTGTCGACACATTTTCCAAAATATAAACATTTATCGAATTAAGTAGCTCATCATCAAGCAAGCCTCAATTAAAAAATGCCTAATAAATAACCTCAATGAGGTCATACTTATCCACTATCAAAATATTCAAAAAAATTTCTATTAAAATGACTGGTGAGAACTTTTCATTGAATTCTAACTGAAAATATATATATTGGTTGCTCCGTATCCACCATAAATATGTGATTTTAAAAATGATTAAAACCTTAACATTACGTAATTTCTTCGGATTAGGCATGGCTATCATAATCTCTCAATCTGCTTTTGCTGTTGAAGGATTAAGTACAGAAGAAGCCAATACCATTGTGAAAGAAGATATTGCAGCAGCGCAAGTCATGACTGAATTTTGCCCTGCTTTGGTGGGTCAAGCTCCTAAAATTGAAAGTAACATCCAAGCGCTGATTCAAACATATTTGCAAGATTATTCTGACAAGTCGATGACATACGCAAAATTACAGTCAGATAGCGAATACCAATCTATCCTCAAAGCGGCACGTGCAGATGCAAACAGTTCAGACAAAGCAGAACAAAAATCTGTATGTGATGATGTCGTAAACTTTGAAGGTTAATTGAGTAGCCAGCCGTGCAAAATAAAAAAGGTGAATAAATCAAAATATTCACCTTTTTTAACATCAAAAATGTCAACACTGTAAATTTACCTCAACAGCTTCTATACATTTATTCGCTTACATTTACTTAAAATTTGTTTAAGCTCATCATATTATGGCACTAACAAGTATGGTCTTAAGGTTTCAAATGAATTTGAATATGATGAAAAAAGTGATTTTAGCGGTGTGCAGTTCTACTTTAATGGTCATCAGTTCCGCGCAAGCAGCCACTAAAGATGAAAATATTGAAGTCACCCCACTACAACAAGTGACTCAACAAGAATTAGCTGCAATTTATGTACTCTCAGAAGTTTGCCCAGATCTAGTTTCTGACCAAAAGCAGTTTGAAAATGGCTATAACTCTTTAGCAAAAGAGTATCTTCCACAACAAGAAAACCCTACTGCATATCTGAAAAAACTCAGTAAAGAAAAAAAATTCAAGCCAATTTTAGCTGAAGCGCAAGCCGATGCAAAAAAAGCAGGCAAAGCAAAGAATCAAGAAATTTGTACAGAATTGAGTACTTACAGCAAATAATACCAATTGGTTACAATATCTTTAAAATAAGCCGATTTCTCCCATAGAAGTCGGCAGAACTTTGTCCTAAAATGCAAGGCTCTCGTGCTTATACTAAAGAAATCGGAACCCCTTAGAATGATTCAAAAAAGCGCCCTTGCTGCGGCATTACTCGTACCAAGCATTTCCTTTGCAGCAACTGTCTTATCCTCACCACCAGAACTAAATAATAAATCATACGTGCTGATGGACTATGAGACTGGGCAAATCCTCGCATCAAAAAATGAAAACGAAAAATTAGCACCTGCCTCAATGACAAAAATGATGACCAGCTTCATTATTGAACAGAAATTGCTGGCAGGTGAACTGACTGAAAATGAAAAAGTTCGCATGAACGAATCTGCATGGTGTCGTGGCAGCAGTTCAGAATCATGTATGTATGTTCCTTTGAACGGTACTGCAACTGCATTAGAGATGCTACGAGGCATTATCATTCAATCGGGAAATGATGCATCTAAAGCGATGGCTGAGCACATTGCTGGTAACGAAGGTACTTTCGTACATATGATGAATTCTGAAGCAAAACGTATCGGTATGAGCAATACTAGCTTTATGAATTCAACTGGTATGCCAGCTGAAGGTCACTACTCAACCGCTAAAGACATGGCAACGCTTGCACAGCACATCATTCATGATAGCTCAAAATACTATCCTATCTATTCTGAAAAAGAGTTTAGCTTTAACGGTATTAAACAAGGTAATCGAAATGCCTTGCTTTATACCGACCCAAGTGTCGATGGTTTGAAAACTGGCCATACTGATGAAGCGGGTTATTGCTTGACCACATCAGCAAAACGCGGGCCTATGCGTTTAATTTCGGTGATTTTTGGTGCGCCAAGCATGCAAGAACGCGCAACACAAACACGTGAAATTTTAGCGTGGGGTTATGCGAACTTTGAAACTAAAAACGTACAAGCAGCGAACCAAGTTTTAGCCAAATCGAAAGTGTGGTTTGGTAAAGACAGTGAAGTCCCTGTGGGCCTAGCTGAAACGTTCAACGTGACCATGCCTAAAGGTCAAGCCAACTCTATTAAAACGCAGATTGTAGTTCAACCGAAACTCACTGCACCGTTGAAAAAGGGTCAAGTGGTTGGTAAATACGTTGCAAGCCTTGATGGTAAAGTGATTGCTGAAAAGCCACTGGTTGCATTAAAAGATGTTGAAGAAGCAGGCTTCTTTGCGCGTATGTTAGATCACATCAAACAATTCTTCTCAAACTTATTCTAAGCCATATTTAGACTTAAGTTAAAGCATCCACACCTCGGTCTGGGTGCTTTTTTATTTTATAATGAGCACCTACATAAAAGCAGAACACCAATATGGCTAAAAATATTCGCCCCTATTTGAACACCACACCGCAACTGGGTAACAATTGCTATATTGATGAAATGTCCGTAGTGATTGGCGATGTCATTTTGGCTGACAATGTTTCAGTCTGGCCTTTTGCTGTGATTCGAGGCGATGTAAATTCAATCCGAATTGGTAAAAACTCAAATGTACAAGACCATGCGATGCTGCATGTCAGTCATAAAAAAGTAGACAAACCTAACGGTTCTCCTTTGATCATTGGTGATGATGTGACTATTGGACATCATGTCACTTTACATGGTTGTACTATTGGCAATCGTGTACTGATTGGCATCAACAGCATTGTTTTGGATGATGTCGTTATTCCTGACGATGTCATGATTGGTGCAGGCACACTAGTGCCTCCTGGAAAAGTGCTGGAAAGTGGCTATTTATATGTCGGAAGCCCAGCTAAAAAGGTACGCCCACTTACGGAAAAAGAATTAGCATTTTTACCCTATTCAGCACAAAACTATGTGAAAGTTTCAGGGCATTATTTAGAGTCATAGACCTATGTGCGAGTTGCATCGCACTTTTCATTTCTTAATATTTTTCAAATGCTGTCACCAAAAAGTCAATTAAGGCTTTCACTGATGGTAACAAACCACGTCTAGAGGTATAGGCTAAGTGAATCAACTCTGGTTTTGGCTCCCAGTTTGGAATTACTTTGACTAAACGCCCTTCTTTTAAATCCTGATGAATAATTAGTTCTGGCAACTTGGCAATCCCAAGACCTTGTAAAGTCGCTACATGCAATGCATTGAGATCGGTAGTGGTCAGTCTCGGTTCACACTTCAGCACGTATGGTTCTTCATTTTCATCGAATAACTTCCAATGATATTCAGGTACAAATGACTCCATCATCAACACAGGCCATTGATTTAACTCTTTAGGATGTTGAATGGAAAACTGCTGATAGGCCAATTGTGGACTCGCCACAATAAACTGCCGAGACAAAGACAAGTTACGTACAACGAGGCCACTATCTTCTAGTGGTAAGGGGCGGATACGTATTGCTAGATCGTAACGCTCATTCATCAAATCTACTTTTCGATTGGTGGCTTCAACATGCAAACGCACTTTGGGATATTTCTTTAAAAAATCATTCAGCATAGTGCTGACATTCAAATGCAATAAATTCACAGGACATGAGATTTTCACTGTGCCTACAGGTTCTAAACTGAGCATTTCAATAGCTGCATCGGCCGCTTCAGCCTCAATAATCATGGCTTGGCAGTGCTGATAATAGACTTTTCCAACTTCCGTCACGGACACACTGCGTGTGGTTCGGTTGAGTAGCTTTACCCCTAAACGCTCTTCCAACTCTGCAATTCTGCGACTCAGCAAGGATTTCGTGATCATTAACTCGTTGCTGGCTGCAGAAAAACCACCATACTCAATCACTTTAGCAAAATAATACAGGTCATTAAAATCTTTCATCTACAATCCCTGAACATCTAATTGTTCTTTTAGTATGACAATGTTTCCCATATTAGGTATTTTTTCACCTTTGTCATGAAATTAATATAGCAATCACCAGTTAATCCATACAAAAGGTAATAAAAATGTCTACTCCAGCAAACTTCAATGACCAACGTCCTGTGATTGATCCAACAGATTCAGCGATGCTTTTAATTGACCATCAAAGTGGTTTATTTCAAACTGTAGGTGATATGCCGATGCCTGAATTGCGTCAACGCGCGGCGGCTTTGGCAAAAATTGCGTCACTCGCCAATATTCCAGTCATTACAACAGCTTCTGTTCCTCAAGGTCCAAATGGTCCCTTAATTCCAGAAATACACCAAAATGCCCCACATGCACAATATGTAGCACGTAAAGGTGAAATTAATGCATGGGATAACCCAGACTTTGTCGATGCAGTCAAAGCGACAGGGAAAAAGACGTTAATTATTGCAGGAACCATTACTAGTGTATGTATGGCTTTTCCTGCGATTAGTGCAGTTGCTGAAGGTTACAAAGTTTTCGCAGTGATTGATGCTTCAGGGACATACACCAAAATGGCAGAGGAAATTACTCTTGCACGTGTGGTTCAAGCAGGTGTTGTACCGATGGATACTGCGGCAGTTGCTTCTGAAATCCAAAAAACATGGAATCGTGAAGATGCTCAGGAATGGGCTCAAGTCTACACTCAGATCTTTCCTGCTTATGCACTGTTGATGGAAAGCTATGTGAAAGCGCAAGAAGTCGTTCAAAATAACGAAGTTTTAGATTCCAATCGCTAATCTAAAATAATCAAGGCTGAACCGCCATTAACCGTTTAAAGCTAAATTGAAAATAAATAGGCATCTCATTATAGGTGCCTATTTTGCTGAACTGAAGTTTAAATCAGTCCAAGTCACTCATTTTTAAAATAAATGATATATTTATCAAAATCTTAAAATAAAAAATCATATTAAAAATGAGTACCGTTTAGATATAAAAAAAACGTATAATTAAAATTAAAGAATACAATTAGTATTATATACAAGAGCAGTAGATCATTTGAAGCCTAGAAAACAACAGGATTTAACATGCTTAACGCAATCCACTGGCCTGAAAATTACCTCCCTGGACATACCGATAACTTTGTTTCGAATGAAGTGATTGTTTCAAACTTATCCGTTCAAGATATTTGGCCTTTTTTAGTTAATGCGCATCTATGGCCTTCATATTATGGAAACGCCTCAGATATTGATTTGAATGATGCAGAATGCTTAGAACTCAACTTAGTCTTTTTCTTTAAAACTTTTGGCTTTCCAGTCAATGCTCAGGTCGTTGAGTATGCCCCGCCTAAAGATCATCAACCCGCTAGAATCGCATGGCATGGCTGGGCAGGTGAACCAGATTGTAGTGATCGCTTGGATGTCCACCATGCTTGGCTAATTGAAGACCTTCCTCATGACCGCGTCCGTATTTTGACTCAAGAAACCCAAATAGGTCGACCAGCTCAAGAATTAGCACACACTAAACCGAACCCGATGTTAAATGGACACCAAGACTGGTTAGACGGTCTAGTTAAAATAGCAAAATCTAAAATTTAGAGAGCTCTCAGCACAGACTTCCCTTCGCTGTCTGAATTAATAAGAGCCGTAACCACTGCTGGGCAGCATCACGGTGGTTACGTTCATGCCAGACCAGTGTTTTAGTAAAATGAGGGATATCTAAAGGAGGTTCAAAAACTTTAAAACCTTGCAGATTCTGAGTTAAACGTGACGGCACAACAGCGATTAAGTCTGTCGTACTCAAAATCTCAGGCAAGATCAAAAAACTATTCACCGACAACATTACCTGTCGTCTTTTTTTTAGTCCTTTAAGCTGTAAGTCAGTCACCCCAACAAATTGTCCACCATCATGAGAAATCAAAGCATGGTCTGTAGAACAGAGATCATCAATACTCAATTGTTTATTTTGTGCCATTTGATGTTGAGCACTCATGAGACAAACATAGTGTTCTTCAAATAAATCGTAAGTATGTAAATCTAAATGTGCATGTTCTGGTGTAATTAATGCAAAATCAATAACACCACGTTCTAATTGGGTAAATATCTCATCATTGTGTACAGAAACCACTGCAATTTGAACTTTAGGTGCAGAACGTCTCAGCTCAGCAATATAAGGTACCAAGATTGTCTTTAATGCATAATCTGTAGCTGCAATACGTAGCGTAAGCTCAGCCTCTTTGGGCGCAAAAATACTGGGTTTAAGTAAAGTATGGATATCACTTAAAATATTTTTAACGACTGGCGCAAGTTCTAATGCCCTTAAAGTTGGGTTTATTCCCCGTTGAGAACGCGTAAATAATGGGTCTTCAAAATAGTCACGCAATCGCTGTAACATTCCACTCACAGCAGGCTGAGTGAGGTACAGCTTTTTGGCCGCACCCGTTACACTACGCTCATCAAAAAGTGCATCAAAGGTCTTCAGTAAGTTGAGATCCAAATTTTTGATATCATGCTTCATGATATGAGAGCCTTAAATTTATTATTTTCATTATAAGCTAGAAAGTCTTATTAGCTACACAGAGTAAAAGTGTTTAAAAATTAGCTAATCATCATATTGAGCATATTCATCTTTCAAGAAAAAAACATTCAACATAGCCACCACGGCCTAAATTTTGTAGAATACCCTTTTCTCCCCATGGTGCTTTTACATGACCGCTTGGACAGCTCACGTGACCGTCGCAACCGTTGTTGAAAAAGACGGAAAATTTCTGTTTGTTGAAGAACACAGCGCTGGTGTGACGCATACAGTATTTAACCAACCCGCAGGTCATGTTGAATCAGGTGAAACCCTCATCGAAGCTGCCATTCGTGAAACAATGGAAGAAACTGGACATGAAGTGTCTATAGATGCGTTATTGGGCATTTATACCTATACACCGCCCATGTTTCCAGATCGTACCTATTACCGTTTCTGCTTTTTAGCGCAGTCACTTCATCACCATCCAACCGCCGAACTCGATACAGGTATCGTCGGTGCAGTATGGATGACTTTGGATGAACTACTCGAAACGGCTCGTGCGCGTAGTCCATTGGTGATTAAAGCAGTTCAAGACGCACTCGCGGGTCAAAAATATCCTTTATCGCTCGTTTATGAGCACCAAAATTCTCCTCTTATTTCAAGTTTGGATGCCTAGTCCTATGCAACAACGTGTCATCGTCGGTATGTCGGGTGGTGTAGATTCATCTGTTTCTGCTGCTCTTCTTCTTCAACAAGGTTATCAAGTTGAGGGTCTTTTCATGAAGAACTGGGAAGAAGACGACGGCACAGAATACTGCACAGCGATGGAAGACTTAGCCGATGCTCAAGCAGTCTGTGACAAACTAGGGATTAAGTTACACACCGCCAATTTTGCTATGGAATATTGGGATCGTGTATTTGAGCATTTCTTAGCGGAATATGCTGCGGGCCGTACCCCAAACCCAGATATTTTATGTAATAAAGAAATCAAATTCCGTGCGTTCTTAGATCATGCCATGCAACTAGGCGCGGACTTTATTGCAACTGGTCACTATGCACGTCGCGGCGAAACTATGACCAACTCTAAAGGTGAGGAATATGCACCTTTACTACGTGGTTTAGATAAAAATAAAGACCAAACCTATTTCTTACATGCTGTGCATGGTCGTGAAATTAATAAGACCTTGTTCCCAGTGGGTGAAATTGAAAAGCCAGAAGTACGTAAAATTGCGGAACAATATGACTTAGTCACGGCGAAGAAAAAAGACTCAACGGGCATCTGTTTTATTGGTGAACGTCGTTTTAATGACTTCTTAAAACAATACCTACCTGCACAAGCTGGAAAAATCGTCTTAGATGATGGCAAAGAGGTTGGTGAACATCACGGCTTAATGTACTATACGCTCGGTCAACGCGGTGGTATTGGTATTGGTGGTTTGAAAGGTGTCGCTGAAGGTGCATGGTTCGTTCTACATAAAGATATTGAAAACAACCGTTTGGTGATTGGTCAAGGTCATGAACATCCACTCATGCAAAGTACTACACTTTGGAGTGAAGCGATTGACTGGGTCGCAGGTGAAATGCAGATTCCTGAGACAGGTTTCCGTTGTACCTCTCGGACGCGCTATCGCCAAGATGACCAAGATTGTGTGATCTTTAATGATCCGACTACCCCAGGTGGCGTACGCGTTGAGTTCGATGAACCGCAACGTGCCGTGACTCCGGGTCAG
>NZ_DKIK01000202.1:0-917 GCF_002454215.1 Acinetobacter sp. UBA6720 | reverse complement strand
CGAACGCCAAAACCGAGCGTTGGCGTTGGCGGCTGTGTTTCAGTCTGCGCAACTAACGCATATGACCGCCTTGAGCGGTCAGCAAAGTATTGGGGAAAGCGGTAACTTCTATTTAGAGCAGTTGATTAAAGCCAGTTTAAATATCCGACCAAAGGGCAACCAAAGCGGACAAACCTTAGACTTCTTTCATCAATTAGCGGACATCTCCTTAGGACTGAAAACCTTAGAAAGTAGCATTACCCAACCCTTTAATACCTCACCCAAAACTCGAATTCCTAAATTATCCACTACTAAACTTCCCATGACCTATGCCATGGCACTCTTACAATTAGAAAAGAAAGTGTATAGCAACCCCAAATTCGTTGAAATTATTGAACAGTCCCAACAAAAAATTTTAAGACAGCTTTCTTTTTTCGATAATAACTATTTGCACCCAAGCATCATTGCTAACCTCGCACAAACCTACGTCGACACCGCAGGACAAATTAACCCACGCATTATGGTGCGAGGCAATGCAGAAGCATTTAAAGATTCATCACATACCAACCGCATTCGTGCTTCCCTCTTTACAGGCTTACAATTGGCACATTTATGGCGTCAGCTCGGTGGAAGTTCATGGGGCATGGTGTTTAGCAAACGCAAATTGCTTAAAGATATTCAAGATCTCGCTCGTTTACAGTATCAGGTGATTTAACACATGATCGACGGGCTTTTTAGTTTTACGTTTAATTCCAAAGTTTAAGGAATCGCTATGAACGCTTTAACCGCACTTTCTCCATTAGATGGACGCTACGCTAGCAAATGTGATGCGCTTCGTCCTTTCCTCTCTGAGTTTGGTTTAATCCATGCTCGTGTGACTGTTGAAGTGCGTTGGTTACAAGCGCTTGCAAACCGTCCAGAAATCACTGAAGTGCCTG
>NZ_DKIK01000065.1:318-46062 GCF_002454215.1 Acinetobacter sp. UBA6720 | reverse complement strand
TATTAAATAAAAAATGATCACTATTTCGCACGGTGATATTACTATTCAGCCAAGTTTAAATCGGTATACTAGAATCTCTTGTATAAAAAGTAGCAATATCAGGAAAGACAATGACTGCACGTATTCAAAAAGGCAAGTTAGCGATTGCTAAAGAACTTTACGATTTCATCGAAAATGAAGCACTTCCAGGTTCAGGTTTAGACAGTGAAGCTTACTGGAAGAACTTTGAACAAGTCGTTGTCGATCTTAGCCCAAAGAACAAAGCACTATTGGCTAAGCGTGACGACATTCAAGCGAAGATTGATGAATGGCACCGCAACAACAAATTTGAACTTGGAGCTTACAAAGCTTTCCTTACTGAAATTGGCTACTTGGTACCAGAAGTAGAAGATTTCCAAATCAGCACAGAAAATGTAGATGAAGAAATCGCATTATTGGCTGGTGCGCAATTGGTGGTACCTGTACGTAATGCACGTTACTGCTTAAATGCTGCAAACGCGCGTTGGGGCTCTTTATACGACGCACTTTACGGCTTTGACGTGATCCCTGAAGACGGTGGCGCTGAAAAAGGTAAAGGCTATAACCCAGTACGTGGCGATAAAGTTATTGCATTTGCTAAAAACTTCTTAAATGAAACCTTCCCATTAGCAAATGGTTCACATGCTGATGCGACAAAATATGCAGTTGAAGGCAAAAAGTTAGTTGTGACCTTAAAAGATGGTTCAACAACAAGCTTAGCACACGAAGCACAATTTGTAGGTTTCAATGGCGAAGAATCTGCTCCAACAGAAATCGTACTTTTAAATAACGGCCTACACGTTATTATCGAAATTGATGCAAATAGCCCAATTGGTCAAACAGATGCGGCTGGCGTAAAAGATTTGGTTCTTGAATCTGCATTAACCACAATTCAAGACTTAGAAGACTCGATCGCTGCTGTAGATGCAGAAGAGAAAGTTGAAGGCTACCGTAACTGGTTAGGTTTGATGAAAGGTACACTTTCAGAGTCTATCGAGAAGAATGGTAAAACTGTTACGCGTACTTTGAATAAAGACCGTACGCACAAAAACTTGATCGGCGGTGAAACGAAACTTCATGGCCGTTCATTGATGCTTCTTCGTAACGTGGGTCACCTCATGACCAACCCTGCGATCCTTGTAGATGGTGCTGAAGTCTACGAAGGGATTATGGATGCATTAATCACTCCGCTATTGTCTTTTGCAGACATTAAAGGTGAAAACGAAAACAAGAACTCGCGTAAAGGTTCAATGTATATCGTAAAACCTAAAATGCATGGCCCTGAAGAAGTTGCTTTTGCGGTTGAGTTGTTTGAGCGTTCAGAACAAGCGCTTGGCTTGCCTGCAAAAACGTTAAAAATCGGTATCATGGATGAAGAGCGTCGTACTTCTGTAAACTTGAAAAACTGTATTGCTCAAGCAAAAGACCGTACTATCTTCATTAATACAGGTTTCATGGACCGTACAGGTGATGAAATTCATACTTTCATGGAAGCAGGTCCATTTGTTCGTAAGGGCGAAGTGAAAGCACAAATTTGGTTCCCAGCATATGAAAACCGCAATGTGATGATCGGTCTTCAAGCGGGCTTACGTGGTAAAGCACAAATTGGTAAAGGCATGTGGCCAAAACCAGACATGCTTCTAGACATGTACAAAACCAAGATTGAACATCCAGAAGCGGGTGCAAGCTGTGCATGGGTTCCATCTCCATCTGGTGCTGTCATTCATGCGATTCACTATCACCAATGCAACGTGTCTGAGCGTCAAAAAGAACTCTTGAATACTCAGCCTTTATCATTAGACGATTTGTTAACACCGCCTTTAGCGACAGATACTAACTGGACTGAAGAAGAGAAAACTAAAGAGCTTGAAAATAACCTTCAAGGGATCTTAGGTTATGTTGTACGTTGGGTTGACTTAGGTGTAGGTTGTTCGAAAGTTCCAGACATCAACAACGTTGGTTTAATGGAAGACCGTGCAACTTTGCGTATTTCATCTCAACACGTTGCAAACTGGTTGCGTCATGGCATCGTATCTGCAGAGCAAGTTGAAGAAGTGATGCAGCGTATGGCGAAAATCGTTGATGAGCAAAACGCAAACGATCCGCTTTATACACCAATGGCACCAAGCTTCGATGGTTATGCATACAAAGCAGCTTATGACCTAGTGTTTAAAGGTGGCGAGCAACCATCAGGTTATACAGAGCCACTTCTACATGCTGCACGTTTGAAGTTAAAAGGTTATACAGGTGACTAATCTGTAAAGCTAAAAAAGCCTCTTCGGAGGCTTTTTTTATCAGCAATTTTAAATAGTATAAGAACAAGGAATAACAATGTACTTCTGGAATGTTAATAAATTAGCAGAAGATTTGAAGTTAAATAAAGTCTCAGAAACAGATTTTAAAAATTATTATATCGTGAGTGCCATTATTATCTTGTTGAGTTATTTAGCACTTACACTTGCACCCGAATCTACCGTATCCGCAGCGTGGGCATCATTTATTCTGCAAATTGGTTTGTTGATTAGCTGGATAAATGCAATCTTTAAAGTGAATGGGGGTGAAAAAGGTCGTGATTTTTTAAAGCGTATTATTGCTTTGAGTCTACCTATTACAATTCAATCACTTGTGTTGTTTTTGATAGTTGGTATTTCCTTGCAAGTCATAATTTTGGTTTTTGCTTCCAGTTTGGAAGAGGCAATGCTTAAGCAATTAAATATAGTCTTAGATCTTATTTTTGAAGTTATTATCAGTACATATATTTATTGGCGAATTTATGTGGCAGTAAAACAAATTAATCAACTGAGATGAAAAAGGTTTATATTCATAGAGAACTTTTATTGAGCTTTCGACAGGATATATAGTCCACCAAGCACTTGGTTTGCTCTAAAGCCAAGAGTAAAAATAAGGTCTATGTCTACTAGATTTGTTCTAAGATAAATGGATTTTTTGCATAAGTCATTTTTTGAGCTGTATTGAAATTACAATGAAAGTTCCTTCTCCTTTTTAAAGGAGAGGGCTAGGGAGAGGATTGATAGGAAGAATCCGCCCTCATTCTAAGCTTTTCAACAAGAGAGAAGTGACGTTCAACACTTATTTTATTACCAATGCATGATCATTTTTTGACTTTTGCAAGAGCTCTAATGAATGTATTGGTCTTACAGAGCGTATCAATCTTGATTGCTATATGGTGCGAATTTGTGGCTGAAGTTTCGCCATCAATAAGCTGATTTCGACTTAAATATTTCACCAACTGATTGGAAAAAATATCTTATTGAGTCTTTATCCCATTTTATTTTTAGTCGCTTTGACTGGTGCAGACTCATTATTCAGGGTCAAAACTTAGATAAATAGCTAAGGTTATACTTTTGCTATACGGTAGTAGAAAAGTATGCTTGAACAAAAGCCAGGTTGTCGTTTATCGTGCTCACTATTGGCAGATGGTATTTACAGGTCTCGCATATCTTTTCTAGCTCAAGCTAAGTGATGTATTTTGAAGACTTTAGTTTGGGCTTTGGTTGATTATGCCTGATGGGTAAAATATCCAAGATGATATGTTACTCTATTGATTAAGTTTAGAACTTCGCTTGAGACAAAAAAGCGAAAATGATTTGATGCTATGTGTGCTAATTTTAAACCTCTAACCCTTGCTCAAGTACAGCAGTTTGGCCTACCTGAAATTCCTTTTGATTATGTGGAGGAGGTGTATCCAGGTTATGAGCTGCCCTTATTGTTCAAATCAAATATAGGATTTGAATGGCGTAAGGTGCATTTTGGTTTAATACCGAAATGGGCAGAAGATAAGAGTATTGCAAGCAAAACCTATAATGCTCGAAGTGAGACACTTCTGCAAAAGGCTAGTTTTATTGAAGCGACTTCAAAATATCAGTTTGGGGTAATTCCAGTTTTTGAATTCTATGAGTCAAAATATATAGAGCAAAAACCACAGAGATGGGGTGTTAGACGACGGGATGGACAGGTTGTTTTTGTTGCCGCTCTTTATGAAATCTGTCGCATAGCAGGCGAGGTAGTGCGGTCAGCAACCATGCTGACGATGGACGCTATAGACCACCCAATGATGCGGGAGTTCCATGAGCCGGGGGATGTGAAACGCTCAGTGATTGTGATTCCACATGACCGTTTAGAGGAATGGCTTAGCTGGAAATCGTCAAATATTCAATCTTTTGTACAAGGCTTTCCTGTTGAAGAGTTTGAATGTTCTTATGTACCCAAAATAAAAGTCGAAAAAGAGAGTCCCCAGCTCAACTCTTTCGACTTTTAAACGGTTTAGCGCGCTAAATTTTTAAACACGTGTTTCAAGCTTTCCATCATTTTTTCAATTTGCAAAGGTGTTAAACCTTCAAATGATTGCTCAAGTACTACACTGGTTAAATCATTAATTTTACTGGTCATCTCCGTGCCTTTTTCTGTGAGGAGGACACGAGTGATACGTGCATCATCTTCACAAGAATAAGTTTCAACCAATCCTTCATCTTTCAAACGATAAACAATTTTGGTGGTTGTCGACATTTTTGAGACGACCATGTCAGATAGATCAGAAACACTGGCATGTGGTTTTGATTTGAGAGCAAGTAAAATACGACGACGAGAGTTGTCTAAACCATATTTTTTCAAAGCGTGATCGACATTGAGTACATATTGAGCATGTACTTGAGTTACCCAGTAAAATGGAAAGTTTTCCAGTGAAAAATCTTCAGAACCTGGTAGGAACTTACTATACTTTTTGGTCATGTGACGGATTCCCCGTGAATCGTATTTTTATTTTATAAATCAATTGAACACATTTTATGTGAACACTCATATACTTAGCAATATAAAATTACTGTTAAAAGAGATTTGCAGATGAAATATCTTTTAACAGTAATTTGAAGCTAAGTGTGGCTATTAAACAGATAGGGTATAACTGCTTTTATTTTGGTGAAAGCCAACAATAGTCTGCGCAAATTGTATAACTTCATCTTCTACTTCAGCATTCTGGTGAGAATCTAAAGAAAGTTTAGCCATTGGGGTACCGTCTTGTAGAACGATAGGTAGGAGCATTTCAAACTTTTGGTTATTATGCGAAACCACAATTTTAACTTGATGCTGATCAAATGATGAGTCTAAGTTGAGATATGAGCCTTCATAGCTAGTATTGCTAAGCATTTTTGACGTTTTATTAAAAGTCAAAGCCTTTTCATTGGTCATAGCAATGAATCCTATTCTGTATTACTTGATTGGATTAGAAATCCGCGCATCCTTGGTTTTAGCAATTGATTATTTTTACAACAATCTTGGCTGTGTTTCATTTTAGTGAAAAAAATGGATTTGTGAACTAGTGTTTTTAACAAAAAGTTTCAATGCGTAAGGTCATAAATATTATAAATTGATTTTTTTTAACTATTATTAAAATAAATAATCTATAAAAAACATTTATTTGATTCAAATAAATTGAGTTTGAAAATTAATTTTTTAAAAAATGACCAATGCGTCTAGAATTTTTAAACATCGAATATTGGCATTAAGTGACAATATCTAAAGTCAAGTTAGACGCTTTAAGGATAAATTTCACTCTATAAGTATCTAAATATTAAAATTTTGTTAAAAACCATAAAAAAAATATTACAAAGCAAACATCTCAGGCATAATTATTTCATCTTTAGTTGAACAGGTCACAAAAATGGATCCGTCGCCGTGTGGGTTTATGCTTTTAAAACAGAAACATAATTCTGGAGTAATGAAATAATGGAATTTCTATTAGATCCGGGAATATGGGTTGGTTTGCTTACTCTTATTATATTAGAAATTGTTTTAGGTATTGATAACCTAGTCTTTATTGCCATTTTGGCTGAAAAACTTCCCCCTGAACAACGTGATAAAGCGCGTGTCATAGGTTTATCCCTTGCACTTATTATGCGTTTGGGTTTGTTATTTGCAATTTCTTGGTTAGTCACATTGACTCAACCGCTTATTTCTATATTGGAATGGACATTCTCTGGACGTGACCTCATTTTACTTTTTGGTGGCTTATTCTTGGTATATAAAGCCGTTACTGAGTTGCACGAAAAAATTGAAGGTAAGCCTGAGCTTAAAGTTACAAGCAATGTTGTCTATGCAGGTTTCACCGCAGTCGTTGCACAAATTGTTATTCTAGATGCTGTTTTTTCACTGGACTCAGTAATTACCGCCATTGGTATGGTAGATAACATTTATGTCATGATGGCAGCGATGATTGTTGCGATGGCCGTGATGTTGTTGGCATCTAAGCCTTTAACTGCTTTCGTAAACCGTCATCCAACCGTGGTTATTTTGTGTCTTAGTTTCCTGTTATTGATTGGTATCAGCCTAATTGCGGAAGGTTTCGGCTTCCATATTCCTAAGGGTTATATCTATTCGGGTATTGGTGTCGCGATTGCGATCGAGGCATTTAACCAGTTTGGTGAGCGTAATGCGGCAAAACATGAAGCTAAAATTCCACTACGTCATCGTACTGCGGATTCTATTTTAAAACTCATGGGCGGAAAAATCGAAGCTGAAGACCCGGAACAGCGTCAAGCACAAGAAGCTTTTGCGGATGAAGAGCGTTATATGATCGGTGGTGTGCTGACATTGGCCGAACGCTCTGTGGCTTCAATCATGACGCCACGTAGCCAAATTTCATGGGTCAATTTAGACGATTCCCCTGAAAAAATTCGTGAGCAGGTATTGTCTGTACCACACAGCTTATTTCCAGTGTGTCGTGGTAGTCTAGACAAGGTCATAAGTATTGCACGTGCCAAAGAGCTGCTTGATGTACTCGATGATGAAGAACAGTTAAAAGATCTGATCAAGCGTCATCGCCCAATTTACATCTTCGAAAAAATGAAAGTGATTGATGCCATTAATACTTTGAGAACATCAAAAGGTTCTTTGGTCTTGGTGAGTGATGAGTTTGGTAATGTACAAGGCTTGGTGTCACCGCTTGATGTGTTTGAAGCAATTGCTGGTGAGTTTCCTGACGCTGATGAACAGCTTGATTTGATCAAAATAGATGATCAGACTTGGAAGGCGACAGGAATGCTAGACTTGTATCAACTTGAACTCGAACTTGGAATGCTGGATTTGGTCGAGGAAGATGCAGGCTATATCAGTGTAGCTGGATTAATTCTTGATAAAACCCATGGTGATGTTCAGGTCGGAACTCAGTTAGACTATCGTGGTGTTCATTTTGAAGTGCTTGAGTTAGATTCAAATCGAATTAAAACTGTCAGCATTGTTCATCGTATAGTTTAAGATTTGCTTTAAGCTTTTGTAAAAAAATGTCAGCTTTATGTTGGCATTTTTTTGTATATAAATTAACCATTAGATGTTTGATTAAAAAATCGCTATGCTATGCGCAAAATTTAGTGGCGATGTGCGTTTATCCTTTTTGAGCTGGTGAAGTTTAGTAAAGGTAGGTTTTTATCCCATAATTTAATATCAGATAATAAATAAAGGTAGTGTGGCTACCAAAAATAAAAATGGAAAGAGCTCATGCATCTTATGGAAAAAATGGTCGATTTCACTAAGCTTTCGACTGAGAAGCAACAGGCCTTATTTAAGAAGTTGGAAAGCTTTGATCGGAAAATTTTTCCAAATGCAGTTCAAAATGAGTTATATCAATTACTTTATAATCATGATGTTGTTGCATTACCGATTATTCGTTTTTATCATCGAGGTAAAATCGTTGGTCAAAATATTATTGCCATTTTAAAGCTTAATAGAGAGCAGCAGACTTTGTATATCGTGAATTCACGAGCAGCCTTTTTACCTGATTATAGGAATCAAAACAGAAGTTTGATGTCTGCGATACGAGTGGCTTTAGGTTATCGCCTCAAATATCCCACGCGACAGCTGTGGTTTGTTTCAAGCTTGATGCAACCGAAAGTGTATCGCTTGTTTGCTTCACGCTCTAAGCGCTTTTATCCACGTGTTGGTGCTAAGATGCCTGAAGAGTATTTGCAGGTGCTTGAGCTCATGCAAAATCGTCATGAGAATGTACAGCAACGTAGTGAGGATGTATTTGTACATCCTTGTGTGCTGCCACAAACAACCCCTGAACAATTAATTCGACTACGCAATCGGGCGAGTCCACATATCAACTTTTATATGCAGCATGCACCTGACTATTTTATCGGTATGGGGTTGATCTGTATTTGTAAATTAGATCTTTTTACATTAGTAGATGCTGCACTTAACTTGCTCTTAGGGCGAGAAGTCGCCTAACAAGCGAGTCAAGAACAGCTTTATTTGCGCTTATCAAGATGTTTGAATCAGTTGTATATTTGCATATTCATAAATCATTTCAGCTTTGAGTTGGTGAATTTGATCCATAAAAGCTACGGCAAAGCTTCCAATGCTTTGACTTTGGGTATAAGCAAGCTGTCCTGCAATGGCAAAGTGGACATGCGCAGACAGCGCCGCAATGACAGGATTGGTGACTGCGCTATAGGCTGCGATTAATGCGCCTAGGGCACAACCCGTAGCAGTAACTTTGGGTTGTAAATGCGAACCACCATTGACTTGGATTACAGCATCAAGTTGTTTCGAAAGGATGTAGTCAGACTCACCAGAAATGGCAATGACTTCAGCCTGTGCTAAGAGTGTTTTTGCTTGATGGTAGACATCTGCGCTATTGGCAGTACTGTCCACACCTTTGGTTTCGATCTGATTCCCCGCAAGTGTGCTGATTTCCGATGCATTACCACGAATAACAGTGGGTTTAAAGGCTAAAAGCTGATCGACCATTTCAGAGCGCCATTTTAAAAATGCACCATAACCAACAGGATCTAGAACCCATGGAATGCCTTGTTGCTGCGCAGTTTGAGCTGAGATTTGCATGGCTTGCATTTGTTCAGTGGTTGGCGTTCCTAGGTTGATACTAAGCGCTGCACTAATGCGGGTGAAACTTTCCGCTTCAAAGGGATTATCAATCATGGCAGGTGAGGCACCCGCAGCCAATAAAACGTTAGCTGCATAGTTGGCTGCAACACTGTTGGTGATACATTGCACCAAAGGTTGTTGTGTTTGCAGGGCAGTCCAAGCTTCAGCAACATATTCCACCAAGACATCGGTTTGGTCGTGAATTGATTGTTTTGAGTTAAGCAAGGAAAGGTCTAAAAGCTGGGTCATGGTGGGTGCCCTTATTTTGTGAAATAGTGGTCTTGATGCTTACATTTACGACAAAATAAAGTCACATATTGGTCAGCATCATAATCTACAGTGAGTTCATTTGAACCGCAGTACATACAGCGTTTTTGTGAGTAGAAGCTTAAACGTGGTTCAATTTTTTGCCATGAACGTGAAACAGGTTGGAAGAAAATAGTTTCGTCATAACCCAAGAAGCGGAAAAACAAAATTTCGCTCATTTTACTGAATGCTAAGTTATGCGGTCGAGGCAACGTTGAAGTTTCCCATTTTTCAGCCACACTACGTTCACGGTATTGTTGCAAGGTTTTTTTCAACAAGTTGGTATTGATAAAGTTTTCATTGCGTATTTGTAAGGCTTTACGTTCGTACAAATACTCCAATGCAGTTTGGATTAAATAATAAATTTGTCCGACTGCGAGTACATCGAGTAAACGATAACAAAACACTTGGAAACTGTTATTTCCCGCAATTTGAATGCCCCAAGTACGGCAGTAAAACTGCATAAACTGGATAATTTCCTGATAAAGCAATTGGTACAAGGCATTTTTGACTTCATCTGAGGTTTTAAATGGAACACCGAGGCTCAGGTTCTCGTAAAACCAATAACGAAGCTGTTGGGTAATGCTAAATAAGCTGGGTTCCGAATAACCATCTAAACGGACATTTATATAGTACTGATGTGCTTCACTGGCAAAATCTTTGGCAACGAGGATTTGTTCTTTTACCAGTTGTTTAACAAGGCTATTTTGAAACAGGTAATTGGGGCTGATGCTAAAATATTTGATCTGTTCCCAATCAATAAACTCTTGGTGTTGAGTATGTTCTTGTACGTAGTCATCAAGCAGGGCCAATAAAAATAATTTATGCATAAAACTAAGTTGACCTAGCTCAAACTCATAAATGTCTTTTTGATTTTTAGTTTTACGTTGTTCTTGCTGGCGAGTTTCTTTCAATATTTTTTTGCGTTGCGCTAAACAGCTGTCACAGTGACAATTTAGATTTGAATGACTAAAAACACGATGTTGGCAGTGGCTACATTCATGAAAGTTAATTTCTTTATCGTATTGTTCAGCATCCACCCAAAACATAGCCGCCTGACACAGTGGACATGGCGTGCTTTCATCAAGTTGTTTGTGCAAAATTTGAAGCGACATAGGATGAATCTGGAACTCAGGATTTTCTCAAATTATACACGCTAAAATTTCAGAAAGGCGTTGTAAATTGCAGTGTAATTGAACAAGCAGAGGCGCTTTGTGACGATGAGATAGAAGAAGGGATACAGGGGCGAATATAGGGCAAAAAAATACGGCATGCGCCGTATTTTTGTAGAAGTCGAATTTAAACGGGGCAAGGCAAAGAGTCGTCTTCTCTACCTAATTTTTTGGCTTCAATCATAGCTTGAACCTTCCTGTTGGGGAGCTTTTTGCGACTAAGGTTGTCATAGTGGTTTAAGATACTGGTGACGTCATGTGCTTGTAATGGCATTCCTTCACAGCTCATAAACATAGCAATCACTTTATGATCAATTTTTGCAGCATCCAGTGCTTGCAGCATTTTTATATTTTCGACGCGGACGATATGGTCTTTTAAATACATCTCACACCTCTTTTATTTTGTCTAAGTTTTATCATGCGCTATGCATAATGAGATACAAGCAAGAACTGTGCACAAAATGTAGACGATTTGAAAATTAAGTTATAAATTCGAAAACGTCTTTCTTATAGTGTTATAGGGTTTTGAGAAAGCCTGATTTTATTGAATTTGTACCATTTGTATGAAATTGGTTTTGAGTGCTGGTGTAAATATTGCAGAACAACACCAGCACAATGAACGGAATTGCCTGTTTCTTATTCAATTGATAAAGATAGTGGATAGCGACAAGGGAAATACAATTGAAAAGCCAATTCAATGTGCCCATATAAATATCATTCAACGAACACAGACAGCATGACAAACTTGTCGTATGATCAAAACATACACAATATAAAGCTGTAGACCAATAACATTAGGACATGACATGAATATTGCGGCAAATCCAATTATTGAGGCAGATCAAACTGTTTATTTAAAAGACTACCAAAAGCCATCTTTTTTAGTAGACAGCATTCACCTCGATATTCAAGTCTATGATGAGCATAGCAAAGTTGATGCTGTACTGGAGTTAACGCGCCAAGCTGAAGGTGATTTGGTTCTACTCGGGCGTGATTTAGAGCTGAAGCGTTTAGTGCTGAATGGTCAGCAACTCAGCCAAGAGCAATATGTACTTGATGCTGAGCAGTTGGTAATTCGCAATGCACCAAATCAGATCAAGCTTGAGACATCAGTGATCATTCATCCTGAGTCAAATACACAACTTGAAGGTTTATACCAAGCCGCATCAGATTTGTTCGTAACCCAAAATGAGCCTGAAGGTTTCCGTAAAATTACCTTTTACCCAGACCGTCCTGATGTTCTTTCAGTGTTTACCACTCGTGTAGAAGCTGACAAAAAATATCCTGTGCTGCTTGCCAATGGTAACTTAATTGAAGCGGGCGAGGCAGGCGAAGGTCGTCACTATACCGTTTGGCAAGACCCAACCAAAAAACCAGCGTATTTGTTTGCTTGTGTGATTGGTGATTTGGCTGTTTTAAAAGACCGTTATGTGACCTCCGAAGGTCGTGACGTGGCTTTGGAAATTTATGCCGAAGAAAAAGATATTCCGAAATGTCATATTGCGATGGAAGCGTTAAAGCATTCAATGCGTTGGGATGAAGAACACTATGGTCGTCCCTATGATTTAGATAATTATATGATTGTGGCGACCAGTGCTTTCAACATGGGGGCGATGGAAAACAAAGGTCTCAATATTTTTAATACCTCATGTGTTTTGGCTGATGAAGAATACACAACAGATGCCGCGATCATGCGTGTACAGTCGGTGATTGCCCATGAATACTTCCATAACTGGACAGGTAATCGAATTACTTGCCGTGATTGGTTCCAATTGTGTTTAAAAGAAGGCTTAACGGTTTTCCGTGATCAATCTTTCTCAGAAGATTTACAGTCTGCTGCGGTTCAACGTATTGACGACGTTGCGGTACTCAAAGCGCATCAGTTCCCAGAAGATTCAGGCCCATTGTCTCATCCACCGCGTCCAGACCATTTTGTGGAAATCAATAACTTCTATACGGCAACAGTCTATGAAAAAGGTGCGGAAATTAACCGCATGATGGCAACCTTATTAGGCAAAGAAAAATTCCGTAAAGGAACCGATGAATACTTTGAACGCCATGACGGTCAAGCTGTGACAGTTGAAGATTGGGTCGCTGCTTTGACCGCGGGTTCAGGTGTAGATTTATCCAACTTCTTAACGTGGTATAACCAACCAGGTACACCAAAGTTAGAAGCTGAAGGTCACTATGATGCTGCTGCACAAACTTATAGCTTGAACTTTAAGCAAAGTTTAAAAGCACATCCTAAGTATCCGAACCTAAAAGCTGTTCCAATTCCTGTTGCTTTAGCACTGTTCGATGCTGCAACAGGTGAGCAATTGCTTTTAAACTCAGACAGTTTATTTGAAAATGCAGTCAAAGACGGTGTGTATCTTTTTGATCAAGACCAAGCCAGCATTGTATTTAGCGGTTTAAGCACGAAGCCGGTCGTGTCATTACTGCGTAATTTTTCTGCGCCCGTCAACTTAGAGTTCAACTATACCGATGAAGAGTTGGCATTCTTAATTCAATACGAAACCAATGGATTTAACCAATGGCAAGCAACACAAACACTGCTTGAGCGTATTTTGCTCAATGGTCATGATGCGCATATTTATATTCAAGCCATTAAAAACACGTTGCCTGCGCTTGTTGAGCAAGATCCACTCTTGGCATCGCGTTTATTTGATGTGCCAAGTGAAGGATATTTAGGTAGCCGTATCGACACTGATTATGAACCTGAGAAAGTTCAAGAACAGCGTAATGCTCTGATTGACAAACTTGCACGTGAGTTAGGGGCGTTCTGTAAAGACACGTATTTGGCTTTAGACCCAGATTTGCAAAAAGAGTTCTCACAGGCGATGGGCGTCCGTGCACTGAAAAATATCATGCTCAGTATGATGGCTCGCCAAGGTGATGAAACTGCTTTTGAACTGGCGTACCAGCAATACGAAGCTACGGGCAATATGTCTGAACGTTTAGGCGCATTACGTGTCTTGGTGTGGAACGATGCACCACAAGCAGAAGCTGCATTACGTGATTTTTATCTACGTTTTAAAGATGAGGCTTTGTCATTAGATCAGTGGTTTATGCTACAAGCGGCACATCCTTGTGCGACAGAAGAGACGATTAATTACCTTACTTCACATGCAGACTATGATTTGGGTGTACCAAACCGCATCCGTTCAGTGAGCGGTGGCTTAAATGCAAACCCAGTGAACACATGGAGTTTTGGTGTGGATCATTTCATTGGACTGGCAAAGTATTTGGATGAGAAAAACCCAATTGTAGGCTCTCGTTTATTGCAAGTTTTGTCACGTTGGTACACATTGGCAGAACCACAGCGTAGCGAAGTGAAAGCAAAGCTTGAGGGCTTAAAACCACAAGTGAAATCTAAAAATGTCAGTGAAACTTTAAGTAGTATGCTAAGCATTTAACAGATTTATTTTAATAAAAAACCAGTCATATGACTGGTTTTTTATTAAAACTGAAGAATGACTGCATGATGTAAATCTATATCAGTATTTATTTTAATAATTACTTTTCATGTGAATAGTGTGAAATTAATCGCATTTTATGAGCTATAATAATCCACAATAATCATTGATTAGCTCATATTCTGCATTTTTTTCGGCCTATGTATGCAGGATGTTGAGTGAATAGAACATGTAGAGTGTAAACAGATATGTTAGTTAAGATTGAAGATGGGTTTTATTTAAATACTGTTCATATTATTGCGATTCGTATTGTAAAAAGTGTTGAACTGGGAACATTTCAAGTCAATATTGAGTATAGTCCACATAACCATCATGCCTCAGGTTTATTTCAAAAAACCTTTATTCAACAGTCAGTAGCAGAGCAATATTTACAAAATTTGCATCAGCAAATTTCCAAAAGTTAGTGCAATATTAATACTTTGCTAAATAAAAAAGACTGCCTAGGCAGTCTTTTTTATTTAGCACTATGTATTAAACTTTCACAATTAAGACTGGAATAGGAGACTGAGTCAGGACATTCTGTGCCACACTACCTAGCATCATTTTTTTAAAGCCTGTGCGTCCATGTGAACCCATCAAAATCAAATCTGCACTGACTTCATCGGCGACATGAATAATACCTTCAGAGGGAGATATACCGCGGATGACTTTAGTATCTGCTTCAATTTCATCACGATCAAAAGATAGTTTGACTTCAGCTAAACGTGCCTGAGCAGCTTGTTCTGCATGTAGGAAATAGTCTGTGATTGCAGGTGCAACTTTATAAAAATCGACTCCGACAAATGGATCAACGGCAATGACACTCATCAACGTTACACGACTATTGAGGTCTTTAGCCAAAGCAAGTGCCTGCTCAACGGCAGCATAAGACATAGGTGACTCATCAACTGCCACCAAAATGTGTTTATAGCTCATTGGTATTCTCCTTGTTTTTCTTCGCGATGGCTATTTTATGCAGAGAGAATCGTAGTGCATCGCAAAGAAAGTTTATTTTGGGTTAGGCTTTAACAATGAGAACAGGAAGCTCGGTAGACTTCAGCACATCTTGAGCGAAGCTACCTAAAAGAAACTTTTGGAAGCCTTTACGGCCATGTGAGCCCATGACAATTAAGTCTGTTTTCAGCGAAGTTGCTGCTTCAACCACAGCATCTTCCGAAACTTGACCTTTGATGATTTTTGACTGAGCTGCTACACCATTTTCTTGTGCAATTTTAACGGCATCTTGCAGGGCTTTTTCA
The DNA here is from genome assembly GCF_002454215.1 of Acinetobacter sp. UBA6720. Lineage (NCBI taxonomy): Bacteria > Pseudomonadati > Pseudomonadota > Gammaproteobacteria > Moraxellales > Moraxellaceae > Acinetobacter > Acinetobacter sp. UBA6720. Next base: position 30,954 of record NZ_DKIK01000065.1, on the reverse strand, counting down.
GCATTGTTATATGCTTCAATGAAATATTCTTTCATGATTGGAGCTGTGTAGTAAAAGTCAGCATCTTTCAAGGGATCCTCAGCGACTAAGCTGATGAGAGTTAATTGACTGCCGAAAACTTTGGCAATTTCACTTGCTTGTTTTACAGCAGAAAAAGAAATCTGCGAACCGTCAACAGGGACTAAAATATGTTGGTAAGCCATCAGTGGAACTCCTGATTGTATAAGATTTAGTTCTTGTTTTATTGATAACATACTGTACTTAAATGTTCAATTTTGATTGCGCTAAAAAATTGAAAATTCATGAAATTTTCAGAAAATAATGTCATTAAATGTGGATTTAGCCAGAATAAATCTTGAGCAAAAAACTCAAGTTTCAAGTTTGAAGAATTTTTTTCAGCGCTTAACTCGAGAGCTATAAAAGGGGCGAATTGGTCTGTTTTAAATATATCTTGCGCAAGATATTGTATTAGAATCACTAAAAAAATTGAGCAAACAATATGGGTTTTCAGTCTCTGATTAAAACAATCAGTATCATTTTTATGATGGTCGTGTTAAGTGCATGTCAAAGTGTCGAAAAAAATACCAAACTGATTGCGGGTACATTTAATACAGCAACCCATATTCAAATGAAAATGCTGGATCGTTTTGCTCCCCCTGATGTCATTGTACATCACAATATTCCATATCAAGCTAGTCCTGTGCTGAATCTTGATATTTATCAACCACAAAATATTGAACAATTAGATACAGTGCCTACAGTAGTTTGGGTTCATGGTGGTGGCTGGGTTTCTGGTTCTAAAGAACATGCACGTGGGTATTTCAAGCTTTTAGCCAACCAAGGTTTCAATGTTATTTCAGTTGAGTATCAGTTTGCCCCCGAGGCGATTTATCCAACGCAACTACATCAGCTCAATCAAGCACTTAGTTTTTTACAAAAACATGCTACTCAGTACCACATTAACGCGAACCAATTGTATCTTGCTGGAGATTCTGCTGGAGCCAATATTGCCAGCCATTATGCTGCGCTTTTGACTAATTCTAGCTTTGCTGAAGCATCTGGCTTTCAACCTTCGATTCAGGCTAGACAACTAAAAGGATTGATTCTGCATTGTGGGATTTACGATTTATACAGTTTTGTGAATACGGCTCCTGAAGAGTTAAAGTTGATTGAATGGGGTGTATATAATTTGGTGCAGGCTTATACAGGCGAGCGTAAGGACGATGCTGCATTTTTAAAGTCGATTTCAACTAGCGAACATATTACATCACAGTATCCTGCTGTATTTATTAGTGGGGGAAATAAAGACTTTTTAACCAAAACTCAGTCTTTACCTTTTGTTGAAGTACTGAAGCAGCATCAGGTGGCAGTTACAGAAGCTTTTTATCCAAACTCTAAAGAGTATTTGGTGCATGAATATCAGTTCATGATGAGTAAAGAGGCGAGTCAGATCACCTTTGATCGAACCATTGATTTCATAAAAAGAACTTCAGATTTAGTGATAAATTCATCCAAATAATCATGTTTAAAAGACTTGCTTAACTTTTGGGGTTTTATTAACATACCGACCGATCGGTATGTTAATAATTGAGTTTAGTATGAATCCTGTATTAATGGCTTATGCTTTGCTAGCGATGGCAATTATTTCTGAAGTCATTGGTTCGACCTTTTTAGTTAAGTCGGAAGGTTTTACCAAACTATTGCCTTCGCTGGCGGTGGTGGTTTTATTTTCACTGGCATTTTATTTATTGTCACAAGTGATTAAAGTGATTCCATTGGGTATCGCTTATGCAATTTGGGCGGGTGTGGGGATTGTTTTAACTGCATTGATTGGCTACTTTATTTTCAAACAAAGTTTAGATCTCGCCGCAATGATTGGTATTGCGTTGATTGTTTCTGGTGTAATCGTAATTAATTTATTTTCAAATTCGACAGGGCATTAACTTCGATGCAACAAACAACTCCACGTAAAAAAGCACCTGAACAGGTTCGCCACAGTATTTTGCAACATGCCATCCGTTTGGCGGCTGAAAAGGGTGTGACAGGGGTTTCTATACAGGCCGTAGCTGATTTGGTTGGCGTGAGTAAAGGAGGGGTTTTTCATCATTTTCCAAACAAGCAAAAGCTACTTGAGGCAATGATTGTAGAACAGCTTGAACAATTAGATCGAGTGGTGGATCAGTTGATAGCCAAAGATCAAGAGTATTACGGATGCTTCACGCGAGCCTATATCGAAATTACATTAGAAAAGCAGGTGCTGGGTTTAGAACACTCTTGGTCAGCTATTTCGATGATCATGCTGACAGATCGTACCTTTAATGAGTATTGGATTGAGTGGCTAGAAAAACGTTTAGCGCGACATCAGGACACAGATAATGATTTGGAATTGAAAATTCTACGTTATGCTGCAGATGGCATTTGGCTCACAGCATTTACTGAGGTGGAAAATTTGTCTGAGACCATGCAGCTTAAGCAAGAATTGATTCAACGAAGTTATCAGCATTAACTTTTTAAGTTAGCAGTATTTCAAAATAAAAAAGCACCCATCGCGGGTGCTTTTTTATATGAGGGCTTAAACTTTTTTGGTTTTAAACTTAAATATAAGCATAACTGCAAAACCAAAGAGTAGTCCCCAAAAGGCAGAACCAATGCCTAAGAACTGTACCCCAGATGCGCTGAATAAGAAGGTCATGAGAGCTGCCTCACGGTCTGATACCGCTTCAAATGCAATTGCAATGTTATGGCTAATCGTGCCAAACAAAGCAATACCAGCCAAGGCTGTAATAAAAATCGCAGGGAAAGACAGTAAAAGGCTGGTCAGGGTGGCTGCGAATAGTCCCATTAAGATGTAAAAGAAGCCGCAGCTCATGCCCGCAATATAGCGTTTTGATGGGTCAGGGTGAACTTGTTCATCTAAACTGACAGCGGCACTGATGGCTGCAGTATTCACACTATAGCAACCAAATGGTGCGAGTAAGGCTTGAGCGGTACCCGTCCAACCAATCAGTTGATTGACATGTGGGTTATAGCCATAGCTTTTAATCATGGCAATACCTGGTAAATATTGGGATGCCATATTGATCACAAACAAAGGCAGCGCTAAACCTAAAATAGCAGACATACTGAATTCAGGCGTCATCCAAACAGGTTGCGCTAGGCTCCATGTGATTTGAGGTGTATGGAAGTCTAGGAACAATGGGCAGAGTAACAAGCCTGCAATCACGGTAATGACAATACAATAACGTGGGGTAAGTCGCTTAGAAACAATATAAGCCGCCAGCATGGATAAAATAAACCCCCAATGGTCTTGCATACTGGCGAACAATGAAATACCAAACTTCAGTAGCACACCTGCCAGCATGGCACTGGTTAGGCTTTGCGGGATATAAGTCAGAACTCTCTCAAAGATCCCGAAAAAGCCCAAAATAGCGGTAACTAAACCACAGACCAAAAATGCGCCAATTGCTTCATGTAAACTATAGCCACTGCCCGTAGCAATAATTAAAGCCAGTGCCGCAGTAGACCATGAGGTCGATACAGGATATTTAAGTTTCCAAGATAAAAGCAATCCACTCAAACCAATACCCAGACCTAAAGCCCAGAACCATGAGTTGATTTGTGCGGTATTTGCACCTAAGACTTGGGCGGACTGAATGACCAAGACTGAAGACACACTAATGCCAATGAGGAAGGTAATAAAACCTGCGAATACTGCTGGAACTGAGAAATCTTGAAATAATTTTTGCATGAAGATCAAAACATAATTTGAATGAGTGAAAATAGCGATTGTTCAAGGATCATACGCTGGTTCTTGAAAAAGAAAACAGCATACAATGGTTTTTTTATCGAAAATAACGAGATTATTCACGAGAATTACAGGGTGGAAAGTGCGAGCTTTAAACCAAAACCACAAAACAGCAAACCAACAGTTGCCACTGCGACAGCGGCAACTTTAAACTGACGGTTAAAGTAACTGGCCAATTTAATCCCTGAGAAAATCAAAATGCTAAGATAAGCCATGCTGATGATCTGCAAGATGACTGAAAGTAAAGTAAAGCTGAGTGCAGGATAAGCGTATTTAGGGTTAACAAACTGCACAAAGAAAGACAAATAGAACAAAATAGCTTTAGGGTTTAAAAGACTAATGGTCAGCGCCGATCTAAACGGGTGTAGCGTTTGCAAAGTATTCTGGTTTGTACTTGCTTCAAGATGCTGTGGGGATGAATGCCACGTTTTGACGCCAGCAATCAAGAGTTTTCCACCTAGGTAGGATAGGTACAAAGCCCCTACAATTTTTAATAAAATGAACAGCCAAGGAAAAGCATGTAAAAGAGACGCTGCGCCTAGTACCGTGCATAGAATGAGGATCAGGTCACCCGTGAAAACGCCTAATGCTCCCCAATAGCCGATCTTCGGACCAAAACGTGAGGCAATGGACATCACATAAAGAGAATTTGGGCCTGGTAGAATCACAATTAAAATTGTACCGATGATATAGGTACCGATGTCGATAATCCCAAACACAACATATTCTCAATAAAAAAGCCGATATTGCATGATAGCAAAATCGGCTTTTAAAAGAAGAAAAATCAAGTTAAGCTGAAATTTCTTCATCTAGACCAAAAGACTGACGCAATAGTGTGTTCAGCTGTTGACGGGCTTTAATAAATCCATCAATACCGCCTTGTAACAACTGCGTTGCCATCAAGTCATGTTCAATTTGATTTCTAAACTCAGCTTCACTGAGTGTGTTAAGTGCAGTTGTCGCTGGTGCAATATCACTTGTTGACAGTTGGGCTTTAACTTCACGTGTGTCTTGTTCAAGAGCTGCCAATAAGTTAGGCGCAACAGTAAGAAGGTCACAACCTGCAAGTCCTAAGACTTGGTCAACACTGCGGAAGCTTGCGCCCATAATTTCTGTTTTGATCTCATGTGCTTTATAGAACTGGTAAATTTGCTTCACAGAAAGTACGCCAGGGTCTTTTTCAACTGGATAACTGTCCACGCCTTCGGCTTTTTTGTACCAATCTAAAATACGTCCAACAAAAGGTGAAATTAAAGTGACATTTGCCTCCGCACAAGCATGGGCCTGATGCACACCAAACAAAAGCGTTAAGTTGGTATGGATACCTTCAGCTTCTAACACTTTCGCTGCTTGAATACCCGCCCATGTTGAAGCGATTTTAATTAATATACGATTTTGATCTACGCCGTAGTTTTTATATAGTGCCAACAGCTCTTTGGCTTTTTCAATGGTGGCATCGGTATCGTATGACAGTGCAGCATCCACTTCTGTAGATACACGACCCTCAATCAATTTGAGAATTTCAACCCCAAACTTGACGGTAAGAATGTCGATTGTGCGTTCAATGAGTAAGTCTTCTTTATAGCCCTCAGTTTTGGCTTGAGCAAAAGCATCCTCAATCAACTCTTTATTTTCAGGTTGAATAGCAGCCGCTGTAATCAGCGACGGATTAGTCGTTGCGTCAAGCGGGCGAAATTGGTTAATCGCCGCTAAATCGCTACTGTCAGCAACAATGGTGGTTAAGCTTTTTAATTGGTTTAATGCAGTTTGTGTCATTGATCGTTAGTTCTTAAAGTTATTACCCATAAAATATTTATAACACAAACTGCTTCTAACCCAAGTGGATTCGGATGTTTTAACAGCAGTTATCACGATTTTTTACGTTGATTTCGGATGTATTGGATTAAAAAACGTGCAGCTGCACCCAATTCACTTTCACGACTCCAGACCAAATCGACAAAATATTCAAACTTTGGGGTGAAATCTAGCAGATCTAATATTTTCAACTGGGTTTTGAGCTGAGGGTTTTCATTCAGCATTTCCAAGGGTAAAACACCCCAGCCGAAATTTTGCATAATGAGTGCGCAGGCAGAGTGATGATTGTCAGTCCGCCAATATTCTTTAGAAAAAAGTAGTTCAGGTTTAATGCTTTTATCTCGGCTGGCAACCACGATCTGGCGACTGTGTTGAATTTGTTCAAAGCTGACTTGTGAAAATTGCGCCAACTCAAAGTCTTTGTTTGCGACAGGGACTAAAGTTTCCATTTTTAATTCAACAAACTGTTCGCTGCTTTCCAGCTGTTCACGTTCGAACATCAGTGCAAGTTGCGCTGTACCGTTGAGTAACATTCTTTGCGCATCTTCCTGAGGTGCAGAAAAAATGTTGATCTGTAGACTGGGAAATTCAGCTTCTAATATTGCGATGTAGTCGATCCATTGCATATGTAGCAGTTCGGATACAACGACGATATTGAGCGAGGACTCCAAACCGTGGCTTAGGGCATGAGCATGCTGTTTCCATTGATTCATTTCGGTCAGTAGTTGCTCGGTCTTTTCATACAAGGTTAGGGCTTGCGCTGTTGCTGTAGGCTCACGTCCTTCGCGTAAGAAAAGTTGTAGGTTTAAGTCTATTTCCAAGTTGGCAATTGACATACTCACAGCCGATGGCACTTTGCCCAATTTGCGTGCAGCAGCAGAAAATGAGCCTGATTCAATCACGGTCTTAAAAATGATCAGTTGTTCTTGGTTAATATTCATAATTTTCATCTTTCAAATTTATTGAAAGAACCTGACTCGATTAATCAATATTATAAAAATAAAATAGCCAACATCCAATCATGAAAGAGTAATTAAAAATGTTGATTTCCAAAAGAAGGATTATTCATGCGCTCAGCTATGAAATCATCCTATTGGTGATCATTGCTGTAGCTTTAAGTTTCATATTCCATATGCCTTTAGAGGTCACAGGCGTGCTCGGTATTGCCATGGCAGTCACTTCGGTCATATGGAATATGGTGTTTAACCATTTTTTTGAAAAGTTTGAAGCGAAAAGAAAACTCAAAAGAACCATCGGCGTACGTGTTCTTCACGCGATTGGTTTTGAAGGTGGTTTGATGCTTGCAACCATCCCAATGGTCGCATATGCAATGCAAATGAGTATTTGGCAAGCCATCGTACTCGACTTCAGTTTAACCATGTGTATTTTGGTTTATACCTTTATTTTCCAATGGTGTTATGACATGGTGGAGGCCAAATTGGGTATTCAATCTGAAGCACAATATTCAAATTAAAAATTAAGCCACGCAATGTCGTGGCTTTTTTAATGTGATGCAATTCTTATTTGAATTTTCTGACATTTAAAATATAAGGGATCATTAAGGCAAAAAAGACGGTGATGGCAGCATGAAAACTATTTGCTATAGCGCTTATATATGGATGCGCAAAGCCTTTGAGATAGATCATGGTTGCGCCTTTCTTTGTACTGGAATTTGTGTATGGGATTTCATCACTGATCAAAAACCAACTTAAGCAGAAAAAAAGCAGCATAAAAATAAAAAACACTAAGCCTAGTGGATTAAACATTGAGCGTTGTTGTGTATTCAGTTTTACGTAGTGTTGCCTGATCTGCTGAACTTGTGGTCGGTTGAGTTGTACACGAAAATAATTGATCAAAATAAGGGCAAGACAGATGAAAGTACAAATAGCAAAAAAGTCATTGAGAAATTTATGCGGGCTGGACAAGTTGGATGCAATGCTGGTTGGAAACACGCCTTGAAAGTGGAAGTCGAAGCTGACAATCAAAAGCGCTATGACTAAGGGAATGAGGTAAAAATAATAATAGCGAATCGGGGTATTGAGATAAACAATAAAGGGCGGTGAATTTCGCATAGTTTGTATTTGGTTATTTTATGTTTTTATCTATAGAGTAAATTGATGGTTTTGACCAGTAAAAAAAAGCACCTCAAAAGAGATGCTTTTTTACAGCGAAGGCGAGATTATTTCTCAATAATTGCTGTCACACCTTGACCACCTGCAGCACAGATTGAAACCAGTACGCGACCTGAACCTTTTTGGTTAATCAACTTCGCAGCAGTGGCAATGATACGACCACCTGTTGCAGCAAATGGGTGACCTGCTGCAAGTGAAGAACCTTTGACGTTGAGTTTAGTGCGGTCAATTGAACCGAGTGGAGCATCTAAACCTAAACGGTCTTTACAGAATTTCGGGTCTTCCCAAGCTTTTAATGTAGAAAGAACTTGTGACGCAAATGCTTCATGAATTTCGTAGTAGTCGAAGTCTTGAAGTTTAAGGCCAGCACGCTCCAGCATACGTGGAACTGCATAAGCAGGTGCCATCAATAAGCCTTCTTTTTTCTCAACGAAATCAACAGCAGCTGTTTCTTGGAAGGTTAAGTAAGCAAGGACTTCGTGACCGTTTGCTTTCGCCCATTCTTCAGATGCTAAAAGCACACAAGATGCACCATCCGTAAGTGGTGTTGAGTTGCCCGCAGTCATGGTACGCGCATCGCCTTTACCAAAAGCTGGTTTGAGCTTAGCCAGTTTTTCAACCGTAGAGTCAGCACGTAAGTTGTTGTCACGCTCTAAACCTAAGAATGGTGTGATCAGGTCATCGAAGAAGCCTTCTTCGTAAGCCGCAGCCATTTTTTGGTGTGAAGATGCAGCAAGTTCGTCTTGCGCTTCACGTGCAATACCCCATTCAAGCGCAGTAATGGCTTGGTGATCACCCATAGACAAACCTGTACGTGGCTCACCATTTTTCGGCGCATCCATCAAGTCTTTTAGGTTGATTTTGGTTAAAGCTTTTAAACGGTCTTTACCCGTTTTTGCAATGTTGAGTTCAAGTAATGCTTTACGTAAACCATCACCAAACGCAATTGGTGCATCAGAAGTGGTATCTACACCACCAGCAACACCCACTTCAATTTGACCCAGTGCGATTTTATTCGCAACTAAGAACGCTGCTTGTAAGCCAGTACCACATGCTTGCTGAATATCGTAAGCAGGTGTTTCTGGCGCAAGTGCAGTGTTTAGTACACATTCACGGGTCATGTTAAAGTCACGGCTGTGCTTAAGAACAGCACCAGCAACCACTTCACCAAGGCGTTGGCCTTGAAGATTAAAACGTTCAACAAGACCGTTTAGCGCTGCTGTGAACATATCTGTATTCGAAGCGGTGAAATATGCGCCATTTGAGCGAGCGAAAGGAATACGGTTACCACCGATAATAGCCACGCGGCGAACAGTGTTTTGACTCATGGTTTGATCCTGTTGAACAGCAGTTTGAGTTTTTGGTTTTGAAGCATTTGTAGAAGAAGCAGGGCTTTTACTACGAGTTGACGCAGCACGAGTGCGAGTCGGCTTAGTCGTGTTATTTACTGATTGGGTTGTCGTGCCAGTACTTTTAGTTCTACGCGGTGTACTTTTTGATGTATTTGACACGGTTTCCGTAGCAGAATTTTCCACTGCTGGATTTTCTTGAGTTGTTTTGCTCATAAGGCTTTTCCAAGCATGTTAATCTATTCTTAGGGTGTACATTAGCATATTATAAAAAGGGCTGAATTGACTAGAATGACATTGCAACAGGCTTTCAGGTCAAGACATATCCTCTATAACTCAAGTATGATTCTACTGAAACCGATGGAACTATTGAAATATAAGACTCTAGACATCACTTTGAAGTTAAAAGGATATCTTTGAATCCATCAACAATTCATTTGTATGAGAGATAAAAACATGACTGATCAATACCAAACATTTGCAAAATCTCCTATTGGTAAATTTGTCATTAAAAATTTGGGTTTACCTGCACCAACTTTTTTAGACCGTTTTGAGTCAGCAACGCCTGTGATTAAAGGTGCTGTTTTACTGGGTGCAGCAGCAAACAGTTCACTATCTGGTGCAATTGCGCAAGTGTTGGCAAATGTCCACGCCAATAGCTATGCGGGTAACAATGCGCAACTACAACAAGCTGCGGCTCAAGTGGGCTTAAACTTAAGTGCATTTAATGCAGGCGACAAAGAGTCTAAATTCAAAGTTGTTATTTTTGATGCATCTGGCATTGAGTCATCAGAGCAACTTAATGAGTTATATAACTTCTTTAACCCGATTGCACGTCAAGTGGCTGCTTCTGGTCGTGTGATTGTGGTAGGCACGACCCCTGAAACTGCGGGTAGCGTTAAAAAAGCGATTGCACAACGCGCGCTTGAAGGCTTCGTGAAGTCAGTCGGTAAAGAATTTAAAAAGGGGATTGCAGCACATTTGATTTATGTGGATGCAGATGCGGAAGCAAATCTTGAGTCAACTTTACGTTTTGCAGCATCTCCACGTTCTGCTTATGTCTCCGGTCAAGTGATTCGTGTTTCTAAAGCTGATGTTGTAGATGTGGACTGGGCGAAACCACTGGCAGGAAAAACGGCTGTAGTAACAGGTGCGAGCCGTGGTATTGGTGAAGCGATTGCACATGTCTTGGCACGCGATGGCGCGCATGTGATTTGTTTAGACGTACTACAGCAGCAATCAGATCTTGACCGTGTTGCAGGTGAGATTGGTGGTTCAACACTGGCAATTGATATCACAGCAAACGATGCAGGCGAGAAAATCAAAGCTGCGGCAGCTGCTCAAGGTGGTTTAGACATTATTGTGCATAACGCAGGTATTACCCGTGACAAAACTTTGGCAAATATGAAGCCTGAGCTTTGGGACTTGGTCATTAACATTAACCTGTCAGCGATTGAGCGTGTAAATGATTATTTACTTGCGAACGACGGTTTAAATGCCAATGGTCGTATTGTTTGTGTATCATCAATTTCAGGTATTGCAGGTAACCTCGGTCAAACCAACTATGCGGTATCAAAAGCGGGTGTCATTGGTGTGGTTAAATTTACTGCTCCAACGTTGACGAATGGCATTACCATCAATGCGGTTGCACCAGGTTTCATTGAAACGCAAATGACCGCTGCGATTCCATTTGCAATCCGCGAAGCGGGTCGTCGTATGAACTCGATGAGCCAAGGTGGTTTACCGGTAGATGTTGCTGAAACGATTGCTTTATTTGCAGCGACAGCATCGACTGGTTTAAACGGCAACGTGGTACGCGTTTGTGGTCAAAGCTTGTTGGGTGCTTAATTTAAAAACTTGAATTTATCTCTCCTTTAGAGGGGAGATGAATTCTTTATATTATAAATGGGATGGCATTTTTCCCTCATCCCAACCTTTTCCCTGAGGGAGAAGGAACTTTCAAAATATTGAAATAAAAACTTCTCAAAGGTTCAGTATGAAGACTCGCCATTTTAGTCAACTTCCAAAACCATACATGGCTTATCCGAAAGTCATTCAAGGTTTGATTTTTAAAAAACCAAAAGGTGAAAAAGTCTTACCGCAGGTTGAGTATGTGGTAGATTCTTTTAATGTCGATCAAAAGCATTTGAAAGCCTATAACGAAGTATGTGGCTTTAAGAATAATGGTTATATTCCTGCGATTTATTTGGCTGTATTATCGCAAAGCTTACAAATGCACATGATGGGGCAAGAGCCGTTTCCATTTCCAGTGTTAGGTTTGGTGCATATTCGCAATCAAGTCAAACAAATGCGTAAAGTTGGCGTCAATGAAACCCTCACTTTATCATGTAAATATGGCGCGCTTGAGCCACATGATAAAGGTGTTCAGTTTGATTTTATTACCACGGTGAAAGTTGGTAATGAAGTCGTGGTTGAAGCTTTAACCACGTATTTAGCACGTCAAAAGACCGATGGTAAAACAGCACCAAAATTAGTCGAAGCAACGACTCCAGATTATCAGCCGAATGTAGTCTGGGAAGTCTCTGAAAATACAGGTCGTCGTTATGCAATGACTTCGGGCGACTTTAACCTGATCCACATTCATGCGGTGACAGCAAAAGCCTTTGGTTTTAAACAGGCCATTGCGCACGGCATGTGGAGTAAGGCACGAGCGTTGGCTTCGATCACATTGCCTGATGCTTATGAAGCAGATGTTTGGTTTAAACTGCCGATGTATTTGCCGTCAACAGTCGATTTTATGACTGTGACAAAAGGGGCAAATACTGCTTTCTTAATTCGAAATAGTAAGAATCAAAAACCGCATGTGACGGGACAGATCAAAGCACTATAATTTTAAAAAGCCCAGTTTAGATTACACTGGGCTTTTTTATGTCAGCTTTAAAATACATGGATGTGTAAATGAAAATTTTAAAACAATATTTACAAGCGAATCCGAACCATTACCAAGGCTACGTTGACCCACGTTTTCAAAGTGTTACCCATCTCTTTAGCCGCTTACAAGATGCTCGTTCAGCATATGGCGGTGCGGCCTGTGTTCTATATTTTCAGGGTGAAAAAGTTGTCGATATCTATACAGGTTTGGCAGCGGTAGATTCTCCTTGGCAGGCCAATACGATGTCGGTGTGTTATTCGACAGGCAAAGGCGTGCTCGCAACCTTGGCGCATATTTTAGTCAGTCAAGGTGTGCTGAGTTACGACCAAGCGATTGCGGATTATTGGCCTGAATTTGCCCAAAATGGCAAAGGGAAGATGACGCTAAGACATGTTCTGAGTCATCAAAGTGGATTATTTGATATTCGTAATAACATTGCCGATGCGACAGAGATGTTAGATTGGACGCATATGTTAGACGTATTTGAAAGGGCGCAACCACGCTTTGCAATTGGTGAAGATGCTGCCTATCAACCTTTATCCTTCGGTTGGCTTGTCGGTGGTGCTTTGGAAAAAGCAACGGGGAAAAGTTTAACTGAGCTTTTTCAAACCTATTTAGTTGAGCCGCTGGAGCTAGATGGAGCTTACTTTGGTGCACCCAGTGCTGAATTCAAACGTATCGCACGACCTATTACTCGTCCTGTACCTATCCAAGCAAATCAAACAAGTCCCACGAAGGTGCGTAAAGTTTCAGTGTTTGATAAAGCGATACAGTGGTCAGGGCAAGATCCACAAGACTTTCAGGATGGCATGATTCCCAAAGGCATGAAAAAGGTCAGCTTTTATCATGATGATGCGATTCAGGCGATCATTCCGGCGGCAAATGGTGTCTTTACCGCCAATAGTTTAGCCAAAGTGTATGCGATGTTATCTCAAAAAGGAGTTTGGAAAGGTCAGCAGTTGATTCGTCCTGATGTGTTTTCTGAATTGAGTCGAGTGCAATATAGGTATCGAGATCGGGTGATGCCGATACCTATGCATTGGCGCTTGGGATATCACCGTATATTAACTTTAGGCAAAACCGCAGAGCAGGGTTTTGGTCATATGGGCTTTAATGGTTCAGGGGCTTGGGGCGATAGTGAGCGAGGCTTAAGTTTTGCTTATACACATAACTTTGCTACAGCTTCTTTAACTGGGGATTATCGACTTTGGGCTTTGAGCCAAGAAAGTTTACGCTGTGCGGACGCAATTTTAACAGGTAAAAAAGGCTGGTTTTGACAGGTCTGAGATTTAGTCATCGTCTAAAATATGTTATGTTCGTCGCGGTTTAGGTTTTGAAGATTTGTGATATGAAGGCTCCCATTCTTATTCCTCTGATGGCTACAGGACTATTGTTGGGTTGTTCCGAGGCGAACCAAACGCAACATGATCAGTCTAAACTCCAAGTGGCAGAACAAAAGCAGATTATTCCTGCGTGGGTTGGGGGTTATTACGGGACAACGCCGTGTATGGGATGTTTGTCCCGTTGTGAAGACTGTCTAGGTATGGCAGTTGCACTAGAGCTGCATGAAAACATGACCTATACCATAAAACGAGAAAGTTTGAGTGGTCATAATGAAATCGAAACGTTGACTGGACCACTTCGTTTTAATGCTCAAGATCAGCACAAGGTAGAGTTGGTGAACGTGACCAAGCGAAACTTACTTTATGTCGATTTAGAGGATCGTGTTTTAGAAATACGTGAAGATGTGACCAGTAAAAAATACCAAATGCAGAGTGATTTTATTCTGGTGAAGTCGGCTTAATTTTCTAAATAGCTGTATTTTACGAATTCATTTTAATATTTACCTCTTTTTTACTTTTGCAAAGCTCTCATTTTATTTCAAATCCATAATCTAAATGTATAAATAGCTTGAGATAGAGAGTGGGATAAAAATGGAGCGAATGGTTTTTGAATTATTGATCTAAATCAGGTTTATAGCTTAGAAATGCGAGAACGGGGTGAAGTAATTCATTCACTCTTTGGCAAAAAAACAGTATGCTTAGACCTATAAAAAGGAGCATACATGTATCAAGTACTTGCACGGAAATATCGTCCTCGCAATTTTAATGAGCTAGTGGGTCAAAACCACGTTTCTCGAGCACTAACCAGTGCTTTAGAGCGCGGACGTTTGCACCATGCTTATTTATTTACAGGAACGCGTGGGGTCGGAAAAACCACCATTGCCCGTATTTTGGCGAAGTGCTTGAATTGTGAAACAGGTGTGACTTCGACGCCGTGCGAAGTTTGCCCAACCTGTACTGCCGTGAATGAAGGCCGTTTTATTGATTTTTGATTGAAATTGATGCGGCGTCACGGACTAAAGTTGAAGATACGCGTGAGCTTTTAGACAATGTTCCTTATGCACCGACGCAAGGTCGTTTTAAGGTCTATTTGATTGATGAAGTACATATGCTCTCTACGCATTCTTTTAATGCTTTACTCAAAACATTGGAAGAACCGCCTGAACATGTGAAATTCCTTTTTGCAACGACAGATCCACAAAAGCTCCCAATTACCGTGATTTCACGTTGTTTGCAATTCACTCTACGCCCGTTGGCTGTAGATGAAATTACCGAGCATCTGGGTAATATTTTAAATAAAGAAAGCATTCCCGCCGAGCAGGATGCGATTTGGCAAATTGCGGAATCTGCCCAAGGCTCATTACGTGATGCACTTTCTTTGACAGACCAAGCGATTGCCTATGGTCAGGGCTCTATCCAGCACCAAGATGTCAAAGAGATGTTAGGTTTAATCGACCGTACCATTATTTATGATCTGATCCTTGCGATACATCAAAACCAGAAACAACGGGTGAGTGAGTTGCTGATGCAATTCCGCCAGCAAGCACTCGATGTATCTTTAGTTTTGGATCAGTTGATTTCGACTTTACATGAATTGGCATTATTACAATATTTACCAGAACTAAGCCTCAAATATAGCGCTGAAATTAATAAAAAAATCATGCAATTGTCTCAGCGGATTGCTGCGCAAGACCTACAGCTTTATTACCAAATTGCATGTAAAGGACGTGCTGAATTACAGTTAGCAGTCACGCAAGAGCAAGGCTTTGAAATGACGGTGCTACGCATGTTGGCGTTCCGTCCATTACAACCGAATGAAGTACTGGTGACTCAGACCAATAGCGCTATAGCTGAATCTGTACAACAAACGGTAATACCGACTTCTGCTCCAGCAACGGCTTTGCAACAAGATGCTCAAAGCTTAGATATTGACGCGACATTTGAGGATGCTGCGATAAATGAGGATGCAGAGACTGACTTTAATTCTGAACTTGATGATGTGAATCTTTCAGAAAGCGCCAAAGAGAATAAACCATCAGTTGAAGTATCTCAGCAATCTGATCAAATCGTTTTCGATCCTTCAAGCGATGAAGTGTTGTTCGATTTAGATGAAGCAGATGAATTTAATGCGCAAAGCAATGACGATGAGCCAAATAGTGATGATTTCTTGTTTGATGAAATTGTACCGCTAGACCTAGAAACTCAAAATGAAGCATCCGTTGAACCTGCCGCAGTAATAGCTGAACCTGCTGTACAAGCGGAATCTTTTGATTTAGCAAGTGAAGTGCTTTCAGTCGCGAATGTTGAGGATACTCAAGTTGTAGAAAATGAAAGCCTACAAACTGTTACTGCCCTTGTAGAGCTTGCTCAACCTGAACAGGTCTCATCTACACCAACCGATTTAATGCCACAAGATATTTTGCAACTACAAGCACAGCAGTTAGTCGGTGAATGGACAGTGGAGAAGTGGGAGTATTGGTTTAGAAACAGCGATTTATCACCCGCGGTACAAGAGTTGGCACAGCAAGGCTTAATGACGGGACAGATTGATGCAGAATCGGTGTTTATGATACCGCAACGCTATGAGCAACTCCTCACCCAATTACGTCATGTCTTGGAAGATGCGCTCAAAGCTGAATGGCCTCAGACGCGTTTTGATGTGAAATATGCAGAAGTTGAAACCATTACGCCATATACGATGCAAGCGCAACGTAAGGAAAAGGCATTCCAACGTGCACATGAATTACTACAAAACGAAGACACCGTGAAAAGTCTAGTGCAAACTTTTGATGGTGAATTACACAATATTCAGCTTAAGTAATGTCATGGCTTAAATAGTGGCGCAAAGCATTCCGCATTTCAGATGGAATCGGGGTGCTTTTTCGTGTTTCACGATCCACAAAAACATGAACAAAATGTCCTTGAGCCGAAGCCGTTTCTTGACCAAATTTAAAAATGGCGAGCTCGTAAGTAAGTGAAGAGTTTCCTATTTTGGAAATAGTCACACCCACGTCAATAATCTCAGGGTAAGATAACTCATGTAAGAAACTACATGCTGAGTCGACCACTAAGCCAATAATAGGGGATTGGTGAATATCAAAATTTGCTTTTTCAATCAGTAAGGCATTGGCGGCAGTATCAAAATAGCTATAGTAAGTGACGTTGTTGACATGGCCATAGAGGTCATTGTCCGACCAACGTGTCTGAATCGGTAAAAAATAATGAAATTGGTCACGTGTCTTTGCGGCTTGTCTCATCGACGTCATCCTTAAAATCTGATTATAAATAGCCTAAGTTAATTATATGGGTTAGCTGTAAATGGCTTGATAAATCTCGCGTGCCTGTTGCCACTCTAGTTCTCTTGGGTTGTTTTGTAGTAGGCGTGTTTGCAACATGGCGTCTGTTGCAAGTTGATCTAGACTGTGTTCAGGAACATTCAACGCCTTGAGTTTTAAGGTTAAACCGCTACGGTCTAAATGGTTTTGTATATGATCGACAAAGAGATCAGAAAGACCATCAGTACAACCTGTACTTTTTGGGTCGAGCCAGCAGATCAACTCTGCATAATGGTGCTTGGCTTGCGGAAGATTAAACTTTAAAACCTCTGTCAGCACTAAGGCATTGCTATGTCCATGTGAAATGTGAAAATGTCCACCCAGTGGATAAGCAAGTGCATGTACAGCACCTACTGGGGCATTGGCAAAAGCTTGTCCTGCCAACATTGAACCGACCAACATATTTTGTCGGGCTTCTAAATTTCGACCATCTTCTAGCACCAAACTGAGGTTTTGATTCAGCAGTTTCAAAGCCTGTTTCGCTAACATGTCTGCATAGGGATTTTTCTTGATTTTAGAGGTATAAGCTTCAATGGCATGTACCATCGCATCAATGCCTGTCGCTGCACTAATATGACGCGGCAGGTTTTCAGTAAAAGTCGCATCCAAAATCGCTACATCGGCAAAAAGAACAGGTGCGACGATTCCAGTCTTTGTCGTTTCACCTGTGGTAACAATTGAAATCGGTGTGACCTCAGAACCTGTCCCTGCCGTGGTAGGGACTAAAATTAACGGCAGGCGAGGTGCTTGGGCATTATTTACCCCATAAAGATCAGCTAACTGTTGCTGCTGTGCAGGATGGCTGAGTATGGCAATAATTTTTGCAACATCCATAGAACTACCACCACCAAAGCCTAAAACGAGATCTACCTTTTGCTGTTTGGCAAAATTAACCGCATTTAAAACAATCTGCTCACTCGGGTCGGCTTTAACCTCACTGTATATACTGTAAGTGAGAGAGAGATCCTCTAAAATTTCTAAGATGGGAAAATGCAGTTGATGTTGTAGCATGCCTGCATCTGTAACCAATAACAGATGTTGATAAGGGCGTGCTGTTAAAATGTCTCTGAGTTGCTGAATGCTGCCCAAGCCTGAAATAATATTCGGCACAGTTTGAAATTGAAATGAGTTCATACAGCATCCTTTTTTATATCTTATTCAACAATAATGTTTTGTACTTCTATAGGATTCATCCTCTAAATAACTTAACATAAGACACTTGAAAATAAAGCTGTTTCGAGGTGGTTATGTCATTCACAACGCCCTATAAGGTGTTATGTGTCTGTTTAGGAAATATTTGTCGTTCTCCCACGGCAGAAGTGGTTCTCAGACATTTTTGTGATGCGCATCAACTTAATATTGAAATCGACTCAGCAGGGACGAGTAACTATCATCCCAATAAGGCACCTGACTTACGCAGCCAAGAACATGCTTTGAAACGTGGTTATGATTTGTCTGGTTTACGTGCACGACAGTTACAGACCCGTGATTTTGTCCATTTTGATTTAATTTTAGCGATGGACCACAATAATTTTGATGAGATTCAGATGCTGTATCAAACAGCATCACGTGAATTTGGTACGGGGCAACTACGTGCTAAAGTCGCTCTCATGTCCGAGCATGATACGCAATATCCACAGCAAGCCTTACCTGATCCTTACTATGGTGGATCTGATGGTTTTGAGCGTGTATTGGATCAATGTGAATCAAGTAGCCAAGCATGGGTTCACATTTTTAAACAACAAATTGAAAGTTATTAAGGTTAGCGCATGCAAATCGAAACACAAAAACAGCTTAAACCTTTTAATACTTTAAGTTTACATGCAGTTGCATCGCATTATGTTCAAATTCATAGTGCAGATGAATTGGTTGAAGCCCTAGATTATGCGCAGCAACAAGCGCTGAATGTCATGATTTTATCAGGTGGAAGTAATATGCTTCTGCCTGCACAAATTGATGCTTTGGTTGTGCATATGAATATTCTAGGTATAGAGAATCTGTCTGAAGATGCGAATACCCAAACCATACGAGTTGGTGCAGGGCAAGTTTGGCATGATTTTGTACTTTGGACGACAGAACAGCGTTTATTTGGTTTACAGAATTTAGCCTTGATCCCAGGCTTAGTCGGTGCATCCCCAGTACAAAATATCGGTGCTTATGGTGTCGAAGCAGGTGAGTTCATTGAAAGTGTGCAGGTCTATGACAGACAACTGAAACAATTTAGTGATATTCCTGCTGAAGATTGTGCATTTAGTTATCGCCATAGTATTTTTAAGGATGATCCGAATCGCTATGTGATTACTCATGTCACATTTAAACTCTTGAAACACGAAGACTTAAAAATTAGTTATGGTGATTTAAAACAGGCTGTAGGGGATAACTTAACTGCATTAAATTTGCAGCAACAAGTGATTCAGATTCGCCAAAGTAAATTACCCGATCCTAAAGAGTTTCCAAATGTAGGGAGTTTTTTCAAAAACCCAATTATGAGTCAGCAGGCGTATGACGATTTAGCCCAACAATTTGACAAATTGCCACATTATCCACAGTCAAATGGTGATGTTAAAATTGCCGCTGGTTGGTTAATCGACCAGTCGGGGTGGAAAGGCAAGCAACTTGGGGCGGTGGGTATGTTTCATAAGCAGGCGTTGGTCTTGGTGAACTATGCCAATGCAAATTTAGACGATGTACAGAGCACATACCGAGCAGTACAACGGGATGTGTATAATAAATTTAAAGTTTTACTAGAGCCTGAGCCAGTTTTATTTAATTCGCTCGGTTTAATTCAATCTCATCAGGATCATTAAAAGTATGAGTAAAACCCATAAAATGGTACGTTTAGTGCAAATCGCTTCGGTGTTATTTGCACTTTTCGGCTGTTTAATGATTTTTATTTATACGCCTTTTTATTCTAAGCTCATTGTTGCTGCGCTTAATACTTTTGTTCCTGTCGATGTTAACGAAGTGGCCGCACAGAGCCAAAAGATGGCAGCACTGAGTGAGCAAGAAAGCTTAGAACCGGGTTCTGATTTGTGGATAGCACGTCAAGCTTATTTACAGCTCATGGAAGAACAGATTAAAGAGCATAATTCACAAAACTTAACCACCATTCAGGCGCGCTACAAAGCCTTACAAGAGTTGATTGTTGCTGAGCAAAAAGAGGAACAGGAAAAAGAACAGAAGCCTCAAATTCCTTTGGTGGTTGAGACTGCAAGTTCAGAAGTAGACCCAACAGAGAATGTAAAAGAACTATTAGAACTCAACAGTAAAGAAAATAAAGCGTTAATGGAGCATTATCTAGCGTTCTTAAAAACGCATAAGGTTGAACAACTCGAAGAACAGCCCGTTGATGAGCAAATTTATCAAGATATTGCACAAATCCATGCACAAAATGAAGAGAAAAAAGCAGCTTTAAATATGCCGAATGCCATCGTTGTTCTAGGAGGCGGGTTAACTTTAGATAAGAATGGTAAGGATATCGTCGTGAATGAATATACCCGTTTGCGACTTGAAACCACATTACAAGTTGAACAGCAGTTTAAGCTGCCTATTGTACTGAGTGGGGTAGAAGCACCGTATATGCAAAAATGGTTAAAGGCACGAGGAGTCGATGCAAAACTGTTGGAAGATCGTAGTATGAATACCTGCGAAAATTCACGTTTTAGTTCCTTGTTACTACAGAAAAAAGGTGGCGCACCTAGAGTGATTCTAATTACAGATCAATACCATATGCCACGTACCCGTCGTTTATTTGCCTTAAATGGTATAGAAACCCAGCCGATAGAAGCACCTATGCCGACCCAATTAACACGTTGGCGACCAAGTCAACAAAACTATGATCATAGTCGCCGTGCCAATTATGAAATGCTTGCAACTGTGCGTGATGTACTTGTCGGCTCAAGTGACTGTAGGGAGATTCCATAATGCCTGAACTTCCTTTTTTAAATCCTTCAGTACTCAAACAACTTGAGCTTCCTGTCCCAAGTCGTGAGACCACACCACAACTTTTAGAACCACTCAATTTAAACCAGTCTTATGAAGCGTCTGTTGAAATTATTTCATACCGTAGGCTCTATGGCTTAGACACTTTGGACTGTGAGCAGTGGCAAGGTTATGTACAAATGCCTTTGTTTAAATTGCATGTACAGGTCTTTGCGCCCAAAATCCAGAAGATTAAGGGAACCGTATGTTTATTACACGGTTACTTAGAACACAGTGGCATTTACCAACCCATCATTAAAGAGCTGCTTGAGCAAGGGTTTAGCGTACTGACTTATGATTTGCCTGGGCATGGTCTGAGTGATGGATCGCCTGCAAATATCCAAAACTTTGACCATTATCAAGATGTGCTTCATGCTGTAGTGCGTTATGTAAAGCATGCTGATCAGCTACCACAGCCGTGGTTAGGCATCGGGCAGAGTACGGGTGGTGCAATTTTAATGCATCATTTACTCGAATTTGCCGAACGCCGTGAAAACCCTTATGTACAGCGTGTTCTGTTGCTTTCACCATTGATTCGTCCTGCGAAATCGGCTTGGTGGCATAATTCAGTTGGATTAGGCATTATTCGTCGGATAAAGCGCCAAGTACCGCGTCATTTTAGACGCAATAATCATAATCCTGAATTTTTGCGCTTTGTCCGTTTAAAAGATCCCTTGCAACCGCGTATGATGGGTATGGATTGGATTTTGGCGATGTCAAAGTGGATGCTGGAAATGGAACAACGTCCAGCCTGTCGTATTCCTGTGTGGTTGGCTCAAGGCGCTCTGGATCAGACGGTAGATTGGCGGTATAACATCGAGTTCATTCGAGAGAAGTTTCGTTTACAGACCTTGCTAATGCTAGAGGAAGGTTCGCACCAATTGATCAATGAACGTGCTGACATTCGTGCTGCATTAACAGGTTTAATCCCTGCTTTTTTACATGCGCAGGGTTCATCTAGTGGATATTACTAATAGTCTGTGATTTTGCTTATTGAGAATAAAAAGGAGGCTCTATCAGCCTCCTTTTTATTTAGAAATGTTCTAATTTGGACATATTCCACATACGGAAATAGAAGTTCTCTTCATCTTTATTTTCACAAGACAGGAGTTCACCATCTTTTAGCCAAAAATGTAGCTGAGCATAGTTGCGAATTTCTCGATCATTAATACGTTGTGCTAAATGGCGTGCTTTAATTTCTGCTGGATGTTTCAAACCTGCTGAAGCAATCATTTCTGAAAGTGCTTTTAATGTGTTGTCATGGAAATGCAGCACACGTTCGGCTTTGGTGGGCACATGTGTGCTTTTTGCCGCTCTTTGTCTTGTGTCGCAACACCGACAGGGCATTGGTTGGTATGACAACTTTGCGCTTGAATACAGCCCACCGCGAACATAAACCCTCGTGCAGAGTTCACCCAATCTGCACCAATTGCCATGGTACTGGCAATATCAAAGGCACTGACCAATTTACCACTGGCCCCAATTTTGATCTGATCACGTAAACCTGCACCCACCAGTGTGTTGTGTACAAAAAGCAAACCTTCACGTAGCGGTACACCCATATTGTCAATGAGCTCAATCGGTGCGGCACCAGTACCACCTTCGGAACCATCAACGACGATAAAATCGGGAATAATTTGGGTATGTAGCATGGCTTTGACAATACTCATAAATTGCCAAGGCTGACCAATACACAGTTTAAAACCGATAGGTTTTCCTTCAGATAATTCACGCAGTTGTTGAATAAAATGCATCATTTCAATCGGTGTTTTAAAAGCCGAGTGACTTGAAGGAGAAACACAGTCATGGTCACGACTGACACCTCGTATTTGAGCAATTTCTTCAGAAATTTTATCTTTAGGTAGAATACCTCCATGTCCAGGTTTAGCACCTTGAGATAGTTTGATCTCAATCATTTTAACCTGAGGGCGTTTAGCTTGAATGGCAAATTTTTCTGGGTCAAACTGGCCATCTAAAGTACGGCAGCCAAAATAGCCACTACCGAGTTCCCAGACAATATCACCACCATATTCTAGATGGTAAGGGCTTAAGCTGCCTTCACCTGTATCGTGGTAAAAACCACCCATTTGTGCGCCTTTGTTTAAAGCACGAATGGCATTGGCACTCAAGCTGCCAAAACTCATGGCAGAAATATTAAAAATAGATGCACTATAGGGCTGAGAGCATTGCGCATTGCCTACTAATATACGGAAGGTTTTTGGGTCGGCAGGTTTGCATGGACTTAATGAATGCGTCATGAAACGATAGTTGTCTGCATAGACATTGACAATAGAACCAAAAGGCTTATCTGCATTTTGGTTTTTTGAGCGTTGATAAACTAGACTGCGTTGCATTCTTGAAAATGGCAGTGCATCTTGATCCGCTTCAATGAAATACTGGCGGATTTCAGGTCGAAAATCTTCAAAGATAAAACGAAAGTGTCCCATGATCGGGTAGTTCTTCAAAATAGAATGTCTGTTTTGCAAAACATCATGTAAACCGACAAAACTGAGTAAACCTGTAATGAGCCAAATACTGTTTAAGAAAGTGTTTGAGATAAAGTAATTGATGTAAATAGGGGTATGGCTATAATGAAAAAAGCTAATACTTAAAAAGATAAAAATACAAAGCAGCCAAATAGAATGTCTGGAAAAGAAAGTATTGAGTAATTTGTGACGTATGGATTGAGCAGGGCTAGACATATGGCTTGGCTTCCTTCCGTGTTGTTTTAGGACTAATGTGCCAAGTCTTTGTTTCATCTACAAGTAATAAATTGTTGTTCATTCTGTGAATAGATTTTGAATATGGCGAATGTTAAAAATGGAGGAATCAATTACATACAGATTAGTATCTTTCAGTTTTTAAAGTCGATAAAATGATTTTAATGAATGCGTATTCTTCAACAATAAAAATTGATAAATTACTTACTTCTAGGGATAGGTTGCTTCGAGTTAGCATCGGTATAGTGTTGTTAAAGAATGATAAAAAGGGGATGCTTCAGTGAAAAATACGGAAACAGTTTTGCCTGCACCTGTTTTAATTGTAGAAGATGAAGCGATGATTCGCTCTCGCCTAGACCTTATTCTCTCGGAATTAGGTTATAGCCATGATATGTTGATTTTTGCTAAGAATTTAGCGGAGGCAATGGCAATAATTGCATCGCAACCAATTTCTTTGGCATTGGTCGACTTGGGTTTACCAGATGGCAATGGTATTACGCTGATTGAAAAACTCAGAGACATTGACCAAAGTGCTTTAATTTTAGTGATTTCGGCTTGGAGTACACAACAAAGCCTATTTGCCTCGATTAAAGCAGGGGCGAATGGTTATGTACTGAAAGAGCGTGATGATGCTGAAGTACTTATGTCTATACGTAGCATTTTACGTGGTGGGGCTCCTATAGATCCATTCATTGCTCGTGAAATTCTGAATCAAATTTCAACATCAACTACACCCCAAACAGAACGTGTAGATCAGTTAGATGGTCAAGATTATGACGAATTGACGAATCGAGAAACTGAGATTCTAAACTTAGTTGCACAGGGCTTAAGTAATCGAGAAATTGCAGAGCAGTTATTTGTGTCTCGCTATACTGTTGAAAGTCATATTAAGCATATTTATCGAAAGCTTTCAGTTACCAAACGCACCAAGGCCGTGAGTACAGCACGTTCTTTAGGTCTTTTATGAAAAATGGCTGGCTGAGCCTTTTTTTCACACTATGTTTGTGTGCGTTTAGTCTTGCCAGTTATGCAGAAACCCGCTTCAGTGTTGGCTCCACTTGTAATGTGATTGTCGATAAAATTTCTGCAGTCAAAACAACATCTATTAATGAAGTGCCTAAAACGGGCTGGGTCGAAGTTAAAAATCCTGATGTTTGGACCAAGCGTTGGCCATATTATGATGGTGGTGTTTGGTACCATTTTGCATGGCATTGGAGCTGTAGCGATAGTCATGAGTTAAAAGAACCGATCGCTTTTTCAGTAGAAGGTATGAGTAGTGCGGGTGCTGTCTTTTTTAACCGTAATTTGATGTGGAAAGATAAACATTTAGTTGAACCTCTATCAAAAAGTTGGAATACTCCGCGTTTTTGGATTCTTCCTGTCGAAAGTTTAAAACAACAAAAGAATGATATTTGGGTGTATGTGGTTGGTAATAGCTATGAAAGCCCCGGTTTAGGAAATTTAGAATTTTCAGATATTACAAAAGCCTATGATAAGCAGCAAAGACGGCTTTGGAATAAAAGAGCGCTGTTTCAGGTTAATTTGGTGATTTCGACAACCTTAGGTTTAGTATGCTTTGTCATCTGGTTTTTTAGGCGCAATGAAACAACTTTTCTTTGGTTCTCCATTAGTTGTTTGTTTTGGGTGCTGTTTATTTGGAATGTGATCAATCGGGAAGTGTTTCCTTATCCAAATTCGTTATGGGTTATGAAAGCTAACCTAACTTATTTTGTTTTATACAGTGTTTGCTTTTCTATTTATTTGCTCCGTTTTGTTAAGGTGAAGTTTGCTGAGTTAGAAAAAACATTATTTTTGGTTGCAGCGGTTTGTATTGTTACGATTTTATTTATCCCGAGTCTGATGGTCAAAACCGTTTTTGCGATAATTTTTCTTCTGTGTATTGCCTTATTCTTAGCCTCTTTTTTATTTGTGGTTTATCGTGCGAATAAAACAAAGCGTCGTGATTACATTTTACTTGCTGTGTGTTTGAGTGTTGTTTGTATTGTAATGATGTATGACGTTTCACTATTATTTGATGAGCGTATCAATGATCATCAGCCATTATCCCCCTATACTTCACCGATTATCACTTTCTTTATTGTGATCATTCTTGCAACTCGTTTAGATAAAAATATCAAAAAAATACAAAGATTTAATAATGAGCTAGAACAACGTGTGAACTTTGTCACCAGTAATTTATCTTCAAGCCTATACGCGCGACATCAATTAGAGCTTGAAAACGTTCGGCTACAAGAGCGTATTCACTTGTCACATGATTTACATGATGGTCTGGGTGCATCTTTGGTTCGTTCGATGATTTTGGTGGGGCAGAGTTCTAGTGCTATGTCGAATCAACAATTTCTTTCGATTCTTAAATTATTGCGTGATGATTTAAGGCAAATTATTGATAGTGGTTCATCTACGAATAATAAAATTCCAGACAATCCAGTGCTGTGGATTGCACCTGTTCGGCACCGTTTTAGTCAAATTATGGATGAATTGGATATTCAAGCGACTTGGACGATACCAGCTACATGGGAGATACAGCCTACGGCTTTACAGTGTTTGACTTTGATTCGTGTACTTGAAGAAAGCTTGACAAATATTGTGAAGCATAGCCAAGCAAGTCATATTGAAGTCAAAATGTATTATCCAAGTACAACTCGATTGGTCTTAATTGTTCAAGATGATGGTGTTGGATTCGACGTAGAGTGTGTGCTGAATCATGGAATGAGTATTGGTATGCGAAGCATGAAAATGCGTTTAGAAAAAATTGGTGCTGAGTTGGAAATTGAGTCTAAAAAAGGCTGTACCAAAATCAAGGCTTGTTTAAGTTTTGGAGAAGGTGAAAGTGCTGAGTAAGAGGCTCAGCACTTGATGTTGTTAAACTTCTTCAGGAGGTAGAAGCATCAAAACAGACTCGTTCATAAGCATTGCGATATCTTCTAGAATATCGGCATCATATAAACTTTCATCAAGCAATAATGCCTCACCATCAGCTAAACTTTTAAGTAATGGTGCAAATTGGTCTGAAATACACAATCCTTCACCATTAGCCCAGAACAAGAACGCATTTTCGTCATACGTATAAAGTAGGCGAGATGCAGGCTCTAAAATGAGTTGGTAGCCTTGGTCTAAAATACCTTCCAAATCTCCCGTGCCAATTTCTTCAGCTTCAGGAATATTTTCAGGATATTTCGGCTCTGACATCAAGGTCATAATAGCATCTTCAAGCAGAGTTGAATTTTGTAATTGAGCTAGAATTTCTGCTTTTAAATAATCCAATTCGTTTTGTGTTAATTGACCGATCGGGCTTTGTTGGTCACGGACAATATCGAGCAAAGGATTACGCAGCAGGGCATTATCTGATAGTTTGTCACCTACACGGTCAACCATATCAGTGACGTTTGGCATACGGAAGCCAAAAGAGAAGGTCAGGCAGTCATCTTCAGCGACGCCATAATGAGCTAAACCTGGTGGTACATAAAGTAGGTCACCTGGGGCTAATACTTCATCGAAATGGGTGTCTATTTCAGGCAGTAATTTTAAAGGCTGGCCTGCAACAATCTCAGATTCAGCATCGCACATTTGACCCAACTGCCAACGACGATGACCATAGCCTTGCACCAAAAAGACATCATAAAAGTCAAAATGTTTTCCTACAGAACCACCCTTAGGTGCATAAGAGACCATGATGTCATCACGACGCCACTGTGGAATAAATGGAAATTTTTTCCATAGCGCTGCCAAATCAAAAGAGTAATGGTCGACGGCTTGAACCAACAAAGTCCAAAGCTTCGGCATCTTTTGAAAATCTGCTTTTAAGAGCGGAGAAGACTTTACCGACCATTGATTGGGATCGCGATCTTTTTGTTTGATGAGACGGGCTGTGACATTTTCATCCAAAGCCAACTCCATTACATCACTTGGTTCTAAGAGATTGGCAATTTCAGGAATAGCATTACGCACCAATAAAGGCTTTTTTTGCCAATATTCGGTAAGGAATTGTTCGGCTGTAATACCGCCAAGAACATCAAGAGTTTGGGACATGAAAATAGCCTAAGCAAATTTAAAACAATATTGTGTATTGTCTTATGATCGAAGGCCTATGCGCAAGTATCGTTAGATTTATTTGAAAGTGATTCGCTGATTTAAATAACTAGCGCCTGCATTAGCCGTTAGGTTACTCACATTAAAATTTTTACAGAATAATATGTTTAAAACATAGCAAATAAACATAATGTTAAATAAAGACAATGCCCAGAAAATAGCGAATCAGATATGACAGAAGGAAATCAAAAAGAGTGAGTATAACTTATGAAAGAGAGCAAATAATGTGATTGAGCTTAGTACTAAAAAGCGAACAGCAACACTTAGTGCTGTTCAATTTATTAGACATAAACTAAAAATCTTTCTATAGAATTAAGGCACAAGCACTTTTAATTCACGCAGAATATTACATAACTGGATCATCGGCATACCCATAAGAGTAGTTTGATCTTGTCCTATCATTTGTTCAAATAAACTGATCCCTAGGCTTTCACATTTAAAACTACCAGCGCACATGAGTGGTTGCTCAAGTTCAATATAACGTTGAATTTCAGGCAGGCTAAGTTTACGGAACTTAACTTTATAGTGTTCAACCAGACTATGTTCAAATCCAGTAGAATGCTGTTGAACACTCAAAGCGGTACTGAAGTAGACAATCTTGTCTGAATTGGCTTGTAATTGTTTAATCGCCTTTTCAGCAGACAATGGTTTTCCAATAAAAATATCGGGCGCACCTTCACGCCATGCGACTTGGTCGGAACCAATCACAATCGCATCTGGATGTCGTCTAGCAATTACATGCGCCTTTTCAAATGCCAAGCGTTTAGCCAAATCATCCGCATGGCTTTCTCCACGAGGCGATTCGTCTATATCAGGGACAATGCAACGGTAGTCTAAGCGTAAGCGATTCATCAAATCTTTACGAGTTTGACTGCTGGATGCCAAGATAATTTCGGAAGTATTCATTCGACTGCATATTCCATGAGCACATTCAGCGGTACGTAAGACAGTACGGCCTGATGGCAAGCTTGAACTTTGACTGGAGGAGCAAAACCTGCTTGATACGCTTCTACCCAACGAGTCACACAGATACACCAAAAATCTCCCGGTTGTAGTCCTGGAAAGTTAACTTCAGGCACAGGGGTAATGAGGTCATTGCCCACTTGTTGCGAAAAATTTAAAAACTCAGAGGTCATTTCGACACAGATGGTGTGTTGTCCCAAATCTGAGGGTGCTGTATGACAAAAACCATTACGGAAATAACCAGTAATTGGGGAGTAACAGCAGCTCGCTAAAGGTTCACCCAAAACGTTTAAACGGTTCAGATTTGGATCAGGATGAATAGACATAAATGATAAATCGAGTGAGACTTTTCACTATGATAGCAAAACTTTGTCTTTCGTTTGCTTTTCTGCAAAAGAAGCTAACCTTTTTCTGCATAATCATTTAAAATCGACGCGATTTTTATATATAGAAAGAGAGCTCTACATGAATTTTCAGCGTATGACTGACCTCGATTTAACAGGTAAACGTGTTCTTATTCGCGAAGATTTAAACGTTCCTGTTAAAAATGGTGTGATTACAAGTGATGCGCGTTTACGTGCCGCTTTACCAACAATTAAAGCAGCGTTAGCACAAGGCGCAGCCGTAATGGTTTACTCTCACCTTGGTCGTCCTGTTGAAGGTGAGCCAAAACAAGAACAATCATTAGCACCTGTTGCTGCATATTTGACTGAAGCATTGGGTCAAGACGTTCAATTAGTGACGGACTATCTCGATGGCGTTGACGTTACAGCAGGTCAAGTGGTACTCCTTGAAAACTGCCGCTTTAACGCAGGTGAAAAGAAAAATAACCCAGAACTTGCAGCAAAATATGCGGCGCTTTGTGATGTATTTGTAATGGATGCATTTGGTACAGCACACCGTGCAGAAGCATCAACTGAAGGTGTAGCACGTTTAGCAAAAGTTGCAGCAGCAGGTCCACTCCTTGCAGCTGAACTTGATGCTTTAGGTCGCGCATTACAAACGCCTGAAAAGCCAATGGTTGCGATTGTTGCGGGTTCTAAAGTATCGACTAAGTTGGATGTGTTGACATCACTTTCTGATATTTGCGATCAGTTGATTGTGGGTGGCGGTATTGCTAATACGTTCTTGGCAGCAGCAGGCTTCAATGTCGGTAAATCATTGTGTGAAAATGATTTGATTGACACCGCAAAAGCGATTGCTGCAAAAGTTTCTGTACCGCTTCCAACGGATGTTGTCGTGGCGGATGCTTCTGAAATTGATTTTGCAGACTTCTTGGGTTCATTGGCTGCTGCTAAAGCAGTCGTGAAAAAAGTTGAAGATGTGACTGACAATGACATGATTTTGGATGTCGGCCCAGAAACCGCAAAAGCATTTGCAGACATTCTAAAAACGTCAAAAACGATCTTGTGGAATGGCCCAGTCGGTGTGTTTGAAGTCGATCAATTTGGCGAAGGCACTAAAACTTTATCTTTAGCGATTGCTGAATCTGCTGGTTTCTCTATTGCAGGTGGTGGTGACACTTTAGCTGCTATTGATAAATACGAAGTTGCAGACAAAATTGGTTATATCTCAACTGGTGGTGGTGCTTTCCTTGAGTTTGTCGAAGGCAAAACCCTTCCAGCAGTTGCAGCATTACTAGAACGTGCACAATAAGTATCTTGTTTAAAGTTGTTGTAAAAAAGGTTGACTTAGGTCAACCTTTTTTATGGGCTTAACAAATCTATTCATCATTTAGTCATGAAAATGAAATATTGCTGAAATAAACTACAGGGCATTAAATCATCTGTTCTAGGAAAACATTATGAATTTAAAAATGACTCTTGCTGCACTTTTGTTAGCACCACTAGCTTTGACTGCTTGTAAGAAAAATGAAGCACCAGAACAACCCGTTGCAGCATCTGAAACAGCAGCAGTTGAAGAGGCTGTAACAGCTGAACAACAAGCAGCAATTGATGCGATTGATCAGCCAGTATTAGATGAAAAGAATAAAGATATTCCTGCTGAAGTCGCAAATGCACCAGCCGATGCTGCAACAGCGGATACTGCGGTGGAAGCTTCAGCGGCTCAAGCACATTAATTAGATGTGAAATTTGTAAAAAGTCCCTGCAATTGCGGGGATTTTTTTTAAATAGTGTTATTTGTTGCTGAATTGAAACCTTTGACCATGTAGAATATGTCGCATCAACT